>NZ_CAJMXC010000004.1:0-60304 GCF_905219715.1 Olsenella sp. CU969 | reverse complement strand
CCGCGGGGGTGGCCTACGGCTGGTCGCTCCTGGCGGCCTCGGCCGCGGGGGCTGTGCTCCAGGCGGTCTTCTTCACCGACGTCCTCATCCGGGGCGTCCCATACCCGGTGCGCGTGCTGCTCTTCGGCGTGGGGTTCTACGGGCTGCTCGCCTGGGTGGCCGCGGCGTGTCGCTGGTTCCCCGTGGACCGTCCCGGGGCCTGGGTCATGTTCACGGCGTTCTACCTGGGCGGCCTCGTGGCGGGCTGCGTCGCGCAGACAGTGCGGGAGCGCGCTGAGGAGCGCCGCCTCGCCGAACACCTCGACCGCTGGAAGGGCGGGCGCCTCTGAGCGCGCGCCGCTATCCCGCCTCGGTCACGGCCACCTGCCCGGTCGCCTCGGTCACGGCCAACCGTCCGGCCGCCTCGNGCCCGGTCGCCTCGGTCACGGCCAGCCGCCCGATGGCGTCCAGGGCCACGACCACCCGGNCGAGGCGCTCGANGNCGTCCCCGTCGTCGGTCNTGACGGCGNTGACGTAGGCCGTGTCGCCGCGTTCGACCACACCGGCGTTGACGGTGGACGACTCCGACTCCACGGNGATCCAGCCGGGCTNGGACCAGCTGGCNGTGACGCNCTCCAGGGACGGGATGACGCTGTTGGCGGGTTCCGAGAAGACCGACGCGGCGAACGTGTCCCCCTCGGCGTCCTGTGCCTGGATGTAGGGGTAGGCCTGCACCCAGAGGCCGGCGAGCTGGCGGGGTGTGAGGTCCACGTAGGAGCCGACGTCCTCGTCGAGGGTCTCGGCGGAGCCTGCGGCCTCGAGCCACTCGTTTATCCNGTCGGTGCCGAAGGCGCTCTTGACCCGGTAGTAGGAGTTGTTGTCGGAGTCCACGATGGCGCTGGCCACGGACCCGGAGAGGGCGCCGGGCGCGCCGGAGCCCCCGTCGGAGAGGACCGAGAGCACGTAGGGGCCCTTGATGGCGCTGGCCGCGTAGTAGGCGGTGTCCTCGTTGTGGGCCGAGATGACCGTGCCGTCGGTGGTGCAGAGGTACCAGCCCACGGTGTCGCCCCGGTCCTGGATGGCCGAGACCGCCTGGGTGAGGTCGGAGGCCGCCGCCGCGGTGGAGGCCGCCCCCTGCAGGAGGTCGTGGGGGCCTGCGGCCGCGGCGGACATCGTCGCCGTGCGCGCCGGGGCCAGGCGGGCGGTCTCGGCGTTGCCGGCCACGCACGATGCCACGAGCGCCACGGCCGTCACGGCCACGGCGGCCGCGGCCCAGAGCAGGACGCGCATCGGGGCGGCGGGGCGGCCGAGGGCGCTCCTGAGGAGGGGGGAGGACGGCCGGCGACGGGTGCCGGGCCCCATGAGGTCCCGGTGCGCGCGGGCCCCGGGGAGCGCGCGCACCGTGCCACGGCCGTGGGACCGATCCTGGCGGGCCTCGGCCCGGGCCGCCCTGTGGGCGGCTGAAGCCGCCACCGACCCTGTGCTTCGCCCGCCATGGGCGGGACGGTCGCCTCGGGAGGAGGGGCGCGCGTCGGCCGCGGGCCTGCCGTGGGCCGGTGTGGTGCCGCGGCGCCTGTCGCCGGTGGGGCGGCCGTGGGGCGCTGGCTCGCGGCCGCCCGTGCGGCGGGTCCCCCCGCGGCCGGGGCACCCGCCGTCAGCGGACGGCCGCGCTCTCGGAGTTCGGGCCATGGAAACCTCCCCGTGNCTCGCGCCTGTCGTGTGCGGCGCCTGTTCGGGGCCACAGCATAGCGTCNGACGGCGGGCCGTCGCCAGGGCCTGTCCCCCGGAACTAGTTCTTGAGGCTGTTGAGCGGTGCGGGGAAGTGGCCTCCGCGGTGGGCGAGGACGGTCCCGGCGTGGGGGTTCACCGCCATGACGGGCGCCTCGCCGAAGAGGCCGCCGAACACGAGGGTGTCGCCCGCTTCCTTGCCGATGGCGGGGATGATGCGCACGGCCGTGGTCTTGTTGTTGATGACGCCGATGGCCATCTCGTCGGCGATGATGCCGGCGAGGGCCTCCACCGTGGTGTCGCCCGGGACGGCGATCATGTCGAGGCCCACGGAGCACACGCAGGTCATGGCCTCGAGCTTCTCGAGGGAGATGGCGCCGTCGCGGGCGGCGCGGATCATGTCGGCGTCCTCCGACACCGGGATGAAGGCGCCCGACAGGCCGCCCACGCTCGAGCTGGCCATGACGCCGCCCTTCTTGACGGCGTCGTTGAGCAGGGCCAGGGCGCACGTGGTGCCCGGGCCGCCGCACTCTCCCACGCCGATGATCTCGAGGATGCGGGCCACGGAGTCGCCCACGGCGGGGGTGGGGGCCAACGAGAGGTCGACGATGCCCTTGGCCGCGCCGAGCCGCCTGGCGGCCTCGCGGCTCATGAGCTCGCCGGCGCGGGTGATCTTGAAGGCGGTCTCCTTGATGCGCTCGGCCACCTCGTCGAGGTTCGCGGTGGGGGGCAGCTGCTCGAGGGCGGCGGCCATGACGCCGGGGCCCGAGACGNCCACGTTGATCACGGCGTCCGCCTCGCCCGTGCCGTGGACGGCGCCGGCCANGAAGGGGGAGTCNTCCACCATGTTGGCGAAGACCACGAGCTTGGAGGCGGCCACGCACTGCTCGTCGCGGGTGAGTTCGGCGCACTCGAAGATCTTCTCGGCCATGAGCAGCACGGCGTCCATGTTGATGCCCGCGCGCAGGGTGGCCACGTTGACGCTCGAGCAGACGCGGGAGGTCCCGGCCAGGGCCTCGGGGATGGACTGGATGAGGCGGCGGTCGGAGTCGCCCACGCCCTTCTGGACGAGGGCCGAGAAGCCGCCGATGAAGTCGACGCCGAGGGTCTCCGCCGCGCGGTCGAGGGCGTGGGCCACGGGGGTGAGGTCCTCGTCGGGGCAGGCCGCGGCCACCTGGGCCACCGGCGTCACCGAGACGCGCTTGTTGATGATGGGGATGCCGTANTCGCNCTCCAACGACTCCNCCACGGGGACGAGGCGCTCCGCCGTGCGGCACACGTGGTCGTAGACCTTGGAGCAGAGGGCATCCATGGAGGGGTCGGCGCACGAGCCTAGGGAGATGCCCATGGTGACGGTGCGGATGTCGAGGTTCTGCTGCGAGACCATGTTGAGGGTCTCGAAGACCTCCTCGGGCGTGATGGACATGGGGCCTCCGTTCTCGGCGTTGCGGTCCCGCCATTGTATACGAGGGCGCGGCCCCCANGGCCTACACTGGGTGGCCCGGCAAAACCCGGCGAGAGGAGCCCCATGACCCACGCGTCCACGCCCGAGGACGTGCTCAAGGACGTCTTCGGGTACGACTCGTTCAGGCCACACCAGCGCGAGGTCGTCGGTGCCGCCCTCGACGGCCGCGACGCCCTCGCCGTCATGCCCACCTCCGCCGGCAAGTCCATCTGCTACCAGGTGCCGGCCATCCTGCTGCCCGGTGTGGCCGTGGTGGTCTCGCCGCTCATCTCGCTCATGGCCGACCAAGTGGCCGCCCTCGAGGCCTGCGGCGTGGAGGCCGCCTACCTCAACTCCACGNTCTCGGCCGCCGAGCAGGCCGACGTCCTCGCCCGCGTCGCGCGCGANCTCGNCCTCCTCTACGTGGCTCCCGAGCGTCTGGGGGACCCGCGNCNCGCCGCCGCCGTGGCACGCCGCGGCTGCCCCATCGTGGCCGTGGACGAGGCCCACTGCATCTCCCAGTGGGGCGCCGACTTCCGCCCCGACTACCTGCGCATCCGTGACGCCGTCGACGCGGTGGCCGCCGCCCAGGGCTCGCGCCCNGCCATTCTCGCGCTCACCGCCACGGCCACCGACGCCGTGCGTGCCGACATCGCGGCGTCGCTCGGGCTCGTCGACCCCCTCCGCGTGGTGGCGAGCTTCGACCGTCCCAACCTGGCCTTCTCCTGCGAGCGCTTCCCCAACGAGCGTCGGCGCACCGACTGGGTCGTCTCCTACGTGCGCGCCCACGCCGACACCTCGGGCATCGTCTACTGCGCCACCCGCAAGCAGGTGGACGCCCTTCACGAGGCGCTCAGGGCCGCCGGGGTCCGCGCCGCCCGCTACCATGCCGGCATGGCCGAGTCCGAGCGCGCCCANGCCCAGGACGACTTCACCCATGACCGATGCTGTTGTGTCGTGGCCACCAACGCCTTCGGCATGGGCATCGACAAGTCCGACGTCTCCTACGTGCTGCACCGCTCGCTGCCCCTCACGCTCGAGGCCTACTACCAGGAGGCCGGCCGCGCGGGGCGCGACGGCTCGCCGGCTGAGTGCGTGCTGCTCTACCGGGAGGCCGACCTCCAGACGGCGCGGTTCCTCATCTCCCACGGCTCCGAGGCCTCCGACNGCGACCCGGNGGCCGAGGCTCGGCTCCAGGCCGCCTACGCCAGGCTCGAGGCCATGCGCCGCTACGCGGTGTCCGAGCGGTGCCTGCGCCAGCGGATCCTCGCGTACTTCGGCGAGGAGGCCCCGGACCGCTGCGGGCCCGGCGTGGAGGCCTGCGGCGTGTGCCGCGACGCCGAGGCCCGGGCNGCCGCGGGCACGGCCGACGAGGACCGCACCACCGACGCCCTCAAGGTCCTCTCCTGCGTGGCCCGGCTCCAGTGCCAGGGGCGCCTCCAGGGTCGCGCCCGGGTGAGCGCCGTGCTCACGGGCTCGCGCTCCGCCGACATCCTGGACCGCGGCCTCGACCGCCTCTCCACCTACGGGCTGCTCGCGTCGGTGGGCACCGTCGGCGTGGACCGGCTGGTGGACGTGCTGGTTGACCGCGGGCTGCTCGCCTTCACCGCAGAGGAGCGCCCGGTGCTGTACCTCACCGAGGAGGGCTCCGCCTACCTGCAGAGCCGGGAGCCGCTCATGCTGGCCCCCGGGGCCCGCGGGGCGTCGGCCGCCCCCGGCGCCCCTGGCCGGGGGAGGGCGTTCGGCTCGGGGGGCGGTCCCGTGGACGAGGCGCTCTTCCAGCGCCTGCGCGACGTGCGCCGCGAGCTCGCCGGGGACTCTCCGGCCTACGTCGTGGCCACCAATGCCTGCCTGGAGGAGATCTGCCGCAGGCGTCCTACCACCCGTGAGGAGCTCCTCGAGGTGCCGGGCATGGGCCGCCGCAAGGTGGAGCGCTACGGCGACGAGCTGCTNGAGGCGGTGCGCCAGGCCGCGGGGTGAAGGCGGCCGCACGGGAACGCCCGCCCGTATCGTCGGATACGGGCGGGCGTTCCAAGCGCTTCCGTTGATGCGAGGACCCGGGCTCCGGGTGGCGAGGGGCCTTACAGCGTGGTCCCGAACCACTTCTGCTCGAGCTGGTCCATGGTGCCGTCGTCCTCGAGGTCCTTGAGGGCCTGGTTGATCTTCTCGGTGAGGCCGGGGTTGTCCTTGGATACCACGATGCCGTACTGCTCGCCGGTGGGGATCTCGGTGGTCACCTCGAGGTCGGAGTAGGCGATCTTGATCTCGTACTGGGCCACGGGCAGGTCGCAGACCACGGCGTTGTAGAGGCCGCTCTGCAGGCCTGTGAGGCACTGGATGATGTCGTCCAGGGGCACGCAGGTGGCGTTGGGCAGGTTCTCCTTGACCCAGGACTCGCCGGTGGTGCCGGACTGCACGGCCACCTGGGTGCCGGCGACGTTGAGGGTGTCCACGTCGGTGGCGGTGGCGCCCTTCTTGACCACGATGGCCTGGTTGGAGTCCATGTAGGGGTCGGTCATGTCGACCTCCTCCAGGCGCTCGTCGGTGATGGTGACCGCGCCGATGGAGACGTCGGCCTTGCCGCCCTGCTTGATGGTGGGGACGATGGTGTCGAACTGCACGGAGGGCAGGATGTTGGGCTCGAGGCCGAGCTTGTCGCAGACCGCCTTGTAGACNNCCACGTCGAAGCCCTCGAAGTCGCCGCCGTTNTCNGCACTCATCGAGACGAAGGGCGGGAAGTAGAAGTTGGAGATCATGGTGAGCTTGCCGTCCTCGACCAGCGCGTAGTCATCGGTCGTGGAGGTGTCNGGCTCCTGGGCGGAGGANCCGGACGGGGAGGGCGAGCCGCCGCAGGCCGCGAGGGTCACGGCGAGCACGGCTGCCAGCATGCAGCCGAGCACGGTGGAAAGGTGGGGCTTCTTCTTCATGGTTGCTCCTTGTGCTGTCGCGTCGGGCGTGAGGAGGATGCTGACACGGGTGCGGGGGAGGGCTCCCCTAAAGGGGCACCTTGAAACAGTCTTGTTATAGAAAGTGGCCTAATACACGATTTTTGNCACATTGTCCGAATGAATACGCGAATGAGTGCATAGATATCCTCCGAACGGTCGGAGGCCCAGGGCGGCTGGGACAGAAGTGCCCGACCATTGGGACAGAAGTGTCCGGGTGGTGGGACGGCGGGCACTGGTATGCTACGGCGATTTTTGGGGAACCATNTGCACGGTATGTGCAATACTTCACGGACCGTGCAGTATTGCACACCATGTATACAAAATCGGTCAGGAGTGCCCTTGCCCCGAACCAGCCAGTCCAACGCCGCCGACCCGCGCTGCGTGCGGTCCCGGGAGCTTCTCCGCGACGCCCTCGCCGCCGACCTTGTGGCCCAGGGGGACCNCGCCCGGGTCACGGTCACCTCGGTGAGCGACCGCGCAGGCCTTACCCGACGCACCTTCTACGCCCACTACCGCTCCATCGACGACCTCGTGGCCGAGGTGGAGGACGAGACCCTCGCCGACGTCGTGCGCCTCGCCGAGGCCGTGGCCGAGAACCACCTCGATCAGGTCTTCTCGGCCTGCGACGCCCTGGAGCCCGTGCCCGGGTCGGTGGAGCTCCTCTCCTATTTCAGGGACCGCAGCGCGCTGCTCGTCCCGCTCCTGGGCCCCGGCGGCGACCCCAGTTTCATGCAGCGCCTCAAGGCCGCCCTCCACGACGCCTTCGCGTCCCGGGCCCTCGAGGGCCTGGACGGCCGCACCCTCNGCGCCTTCNTCGACTACTACGTCACCTTCGCCGTGAGCGCGGAGTGCGGTGTGCTGGAGCGGTGGCTCCAGGGCGGCATGGCCGAGCCCGTGGGCGCGATGGCCCGCCTCATGACCCTGCTCATGTTCGTGCGCCCCGGCGACCTGTACGGCAGCTCCTACGACATGAACATCCCCATGTACGGCTTGGCCCTCATGGCTTCTTTGGAGGACGCAGATGAGTCATAACGCCACGGAAAACAGCAGGTACCACTTGGTGGAGACGGGCGCCGAGCTCGCTCCTGCCGAGCCGTTGGACCTCTCCGGCACCGACCTCCGCCTCGGCATCGACGTCGGCTCCACCACCGTCAAGGTGGCCGTGCTCGACGCCGACGGCGAGCTGGTCTACGCCAACTACCAGCGCCACCACACCGACATCCGCGCCACGGCCAAGGAGCTCTTCGAGCGCGCCGGCGCCCACGTGGGCGGCGCCCCCNTGCGCGTGGCCATCACCGGTTCCGGCGGCCTCCTGCTGGCCCAGTGGCTCGACCTCGAGTTCGTCCAGGAGGTCATCGCCTCCAAGCGCGCCGTCGAGACGCTCATCCCTCAGACCGACTGCGCNANCGAGCTCNGCGGCGAGGACGCCAAGATCNTCTACTTCGANAACGGCATCGAGCAGCGCATGAACGGCACCTGCGCCGGTGGNACGGGCGCGTTCATCNACCAGNTGGCGTCGCTGCTCCACACCGACGCCACCGGCCTCGACGAGCTGGCCCGCGACGCCACGCACATCTACCCCATCGCGAGTCGCTGCGGCGTCTTCGCCAAGTCCGACGTCCAGCCCCTGCTCAACGAGGGCGCCGCGCCGGCCGACATCGCCGCCTCCATCTTCCAGTCGGTGGCCAACCAGACCGTGTCGGGCCTGGCCTGCGGCCACCCCATCCGCGGCTACGTCGCCTTCCTCGGCGGCNCGCTCCAGTACCTCTCCCAGCTTCGCGAGCGCTTCTACGAGACCCTCGACCTCGACGAGGAGCACCGCGTGGTGCCCGAGAACGCCCACCTCTTCGTGGCCTCCGGCGCTGCCATGGCCGGCGAGAGCGACAGGCTCGTCACCTTCGACGACGTCATCGCCTCCCTCGACGCCCTCGGCTCCACACAGGGCTCCGAGGTCGAGCGCCTGCCCCCGCTCTTCGCCACGGAGGGGGCCCTCGAGGAGTTCCGCGCCCGCCACGGCGCCGAGGTGGTCCCCAAGGGCAGCCTCGAGGGCTACCGCGGCCGCGTGTTCATCGGCATCGACGCCGGCTCCACGACCATGAAGGCCGCCATGGTGGGCGAGGACGGCCAGCTCCTGCGCACCTGGTACGGCAACAACAACGGCGACGTGCTCGGCACCGCCCGCGTCATCATGGACGACTTCTACGACGCACTGCCCGAGGGCGCGACCGTCGGCCACGTGACCACCACCGGCTACGGCGAGGTCCTGCTCATCGAGGCCCTCAAGGCCGACTCCGGCGAGATCGAGACCGTGGCCCACCTTCGCGGTGCCAAGGCGTTCGTGCCCGACGTGGAGTTCATCCTCGACATCGGCGGCCAGGACATGAAGTGCCTGCGCGTGCGCGACGGCGTCATCGAGTCGATCATGCTCAACGAGGCCTGCTCGAGCGGCTGCGGCTCGTTCATCGAGAGCTTCGCCGACTCCANGGGCATGGACGTGCGCGACTGCGCCGCCGCGGCCGTGGGCGCGACGGCCCCCGTGGACCTCGGCAGCCGCTGCACCGTGTTCATGAACAGCCGCGTGAAGCAGGCCCAGAAGGAGGGCGCCACCGTGGGCGACATCGCCGCGGGCCTGTCCTACTCGGTCATCAAGAACGCGCTGTTCAAGGTCATCAAGATGCGCGACGCCGGGTCCATCGGCCGGAAGNTCGTGGTCCAGGGCGGCACCTTCATGGGCNACGCCACGCTGCGCGCCTTCGAGCAGCTCTGCGGCCGCACGGCCATCCGCCCCGACATCGCCNGGTGCAAGGGCGCCTACGGCGCCGCCCTCCTCGCCCGCGACCGCGCCGGGGAGGACGGCGCCTCCGCGCTGCTCTCCCGCGATGAGATCGACAACCTCGAGGTGAGGCATGTCAACGCCCACTGCGGCCGCTGCTCCAACAACTGCCTGCTCACCATCAACGACTTCGGCGGCGGTCGGCGCTTCATCACCGGCAACCGCTGCGAGAAGGGCGCCGGCGGCTCCAAGGCCAAGCGCACCGCCCCCAACCTCTTCGAGGTCAAGAACCGCCTGCTGTTCGACCGTCCGGGCTGGTCCCGCGAGGAGGNGCCCCGCGGCACCGTGGGCATACCGCGCGCCCTCAACATGTACGAGAACTACCCCTTCTGGCACACGTTCTTCACCGAGCTGGGTTTCGCCGTGGTGCCGTCGGACGACTCCACCAAGGCCACCTACGAGGCCGGCATCGAGTCCATGCCCTCGGAGTCCGTCTGCTACCCGGCAAAGCTCTCCCACGGCCACGTGATGNACCTGCTGGGCAAGGACGTCGACTTCATCTGGATGCCCTGCGTGCGCTGGGAGCGCCAGGAGGACGAGACCGCCGGCAACCACTACAACTGCCCCATCGTCATGAGCTACCCGCAGGCCCTGGAGCTCAACGTCGACGAGCTCTCCTCGCCCTCCGTGGAGTACCTGGCACCCTTCCTGCCCTACGACGACAGGCGGGAGCTCAAGCGGCGCCTCTACGAGGTGGTCTCCGTCCAGCGCGAGGCCGACGCCGCCGAGGGCCGCGGCCGCGTGCGGGGCGCCCACATCACCCGCGCCGAGGTGGACGCCGCCGTCAACGCCGCGTGGCAGGCCGACCTCGACTTCAAGCAGGCCATGGCCGACGCCGGCGACGAGGCGCTTGACTGGGTCGAGCGCAACGACGCCCACGGCATCGTGCTCGCCGGCCGCCCGTACCACAACGACCCCGAGGTCAACCACGCCATCCCCGAGCTCATCTCCTCGTTCGGCTTCGCCGTGCTCACCGAGGACTCCGTGGCGCACCGCACCCGCCCCGAGCGCCCCATCCGCGTGGTGGACCAGTGGATGTACCACTCCCGCCTCTACCGCGCCGCGCGCTTCGTGGCCGGCCGCAACGACCTCGACCTCATCCAGCTGAACTCCTTCGGCNGCGGCCTCGACGCCCTCACCTGCGACCAGGTCCAGGAGATCCTCGAGGCGTCCGGCAAGGTCTACACCTGTCTCAAGATCGACGAGGTCTCCAACCTGGGTGCCGCCCGCATCCGCGTGCGCTCCCTCATGGCCGCGCTCGAGGAGCAGCGCGCCGGGCTAGAGGAGGAGTTCGGCGCCGACGCCGTGCCTGTGGAGCGGGAGGCCGGCAGCGCCGCGTTCCCCAAACCCCGCTACACCGAGGAGATGCGCGAGGAGGGCTACACCATCCTCGTGCCGCAGATGGCCCCCATCCACTTCGCCCTCGTGGANCCCATCATCAAGGCGGCGGGCTACAACATGGTGCTGCTGCCGTCGGTGGACCGCGGCGCCGTGGACGCCGGTCTCAAGTACGTGAACAACGACATCTGCTACCCGTCGATCCTGGTCNCCGGCCAGATCATGGAGGCGATCGAGAGCGGGGAGTACGACCTCGACCGCACGGCCGTCCTCATCACCCAGACCGCCGGCGGCTGCCGCGCCACCAACTACATCGCCCTCATNCGCAAGGCGCTCAAGGACTCCGGCAACGGCNACATCCCCGTGATCAGCCTCGCCGTGGCCNGCGGCCTCGACGAGGACAACCCCGGCTTCGAGCTGCTCAAGCCCGCCGTGATCGTCAAGGCCCTCTACGCCCTGCTCTTCGGCGACCTCATCATGCAGCTGCTCTACCGCTGCCGCCCCTACGAGGAGGAGCCCGGCAGCGCCGACGCCCTGTTCGCCCTCATCATGGACGAGGCGGAGCGGGCCATGCCCACCATGGACCGCAGGTCGTTCTACCGCCTGTGCCAGCGCACCATCGATGCGTTCGAGCTCCTGCCGCTGGTCAACGACCGCTCCAAGCCCCGCGTGGGCGTGGTGGGCGAGANCCTCGTCAAGTTCCACCCCACGGCCAACAACGAGGTGGTCAAGGTCATCGAGTCCGAGGGCTGCGAGGCCCAGGTGCCCGGCCTCGTGGACTTCTTCCTCTTCGGCCTCACGAGCCCCATCAACATGAAGGGCGAGCTCGGCAGNTCCATGAGGCGCCGCGNCACCNACATGGCGGGCATCAAGGCCATCGAGGCCTTCCGCGCGCCCATCAACCGCATGCTCGAGGAGACCACACGCTTCCAGCCGTACCCCGACATCTTCGACATGGCCGCCAAGGCCGAGGAGATCCTCTCCCTCTGCAACACCATGGGCGAGGGCTGGCTCCTCACCGCCGAGATGTGCGACCTCATCGAGGAGGGNTGCCCCAACATCGTGTGCGCGAGCCCCTTCGCCTGCCTGCCCAACCACGTGGTGGGCAAGTCGGTGATCAAGCGCCTGCGCCAGATGCATCCCGAGAGCAACATCGTGGCCGTGGACTACGACCCCGGCGCCTCCGAGGTCAACCAGCTCAACCGCATCAAGCTCATGATCAGCGTGGCCAAGGAGAACTTCAAGAANGGGGGAGGGGCGACCGTGGGCCTCGNCCTCGACGCCGCCCCGCGCCACGCCACGTCGCTCTGCCACGGCCACATGACGGCGGCCGAGCCCATCCACCTCTCCCGCGAGCAGCTGGAGCTCATCGCCCAGGCCGAGGCGGAGGCCGCCGAGCGCGCCGCCGCGGCCGAGCGGGCTGAGGCCGCCGTGCGCGACTGACGGCGGCGCCCGTCGGGCGGCCCGGCTTTGGCCGCCCGGCTCGTTTCACGCGCACCCTGGCAGGAGGGGGCCTCCCGAGGCGTCTCGGGAGGCCCCCTCGCCGTCTCCGGGCCGCAGGGGCCCGATGCCCGGGTGGGTCAGAGGCAGCAGTCCGCCGCCAGGGCCGAGAGGACCCTCCGCACCCTGACGAGGTCGGCCACGGGCACGTGCTCGTCGGGCTTGTGGGCCACCTCCAGGCTGCCGGGGCCGTAGCTCAGGAACTCGAGGTTCCCGGTGGCGGCGGCCATGACGGCGGTGTCGGTGTAGCCGGTGAAGACGTCCACGGGCGCCGGCGAGCCGGTCACGGCCTCCGAGGCCCCCTCGAGGGCCGCCAGCAGGCGGGAGTCCGGGTCGCGCTCCACCGGCGGGCGGTCGCCGGTGACGGTGTAGGAGCCGTCCGCCCCCGGCACCGCCTCGGCGGCGCCGGCCAGGGCGTCGGCCACGAGCCGCTCCGCGAGGGCGGTGTCCGCCGGCGGGACGAGGCGCATGTCGATCCACAGGTGGGCGCGGTCGGGCACCACGTAGGGGCGGTAGCCGCCCTCCACCTGCCCNAACGTCACCGTGCTCCGCCCGAGCTCCGGGTGCTCGGGGAGCGCGAGCACCGACGAGCNCAGCCGGCNCACGAACTCCGCCGCCGCGGCNACGGCGTCGGCGCCCTCCCACGGGGTGGAGGCGTGGGCCGTCAGGCCGCGGACGTCCACCTCGAACCACGTGCGCCCCTTGTGGGAGACCCGCGCGCGGCCGTCCGTGGGCTCCGTGTCCACCACCCAGCAGCCGTCGTCCAGCCAGCCGGCGTCGAGCACGGCCTCGATGCCGCGCATGAAGTCCTCCTCGTCCACGGTCAGGAGCATCATGAGGGGCCTTCTCGGCAGCCAGGAGCGGTCGTCGGCGGACGGGGCGTCGCCGGAGCAGACGCAGGTGCCGTGGCATCCCGCCTCCCAGCGGGCCTGGGAGACGGAGCGCAGCAGGTCGTCGAAGGCCAGCAGGGNGCAGGCGAGGNCGCCCTTCATGTCGCAGGCGCCGCGGCCGTAGAGCAGGCCGTCGCGCACCTCGCCGCCGAAGGGGTCCACGTCGGCGGACCAGCCGTCGCCCACCACCACGGTGTCCATGTGGCAGCAGAAGACGAGCGCCCCCTCGCACGAGNCGTCGCGCCCCGGCACGCACGCCGAGAGGCACGGGCGCCCCGGCAGCGCCTCGAGCNCGCGGAACCGGACGACGTCTCCCAGCCCGGCGCGGCGCACGCGCCCCTCGAGCCACGCCCTCACCTGTGCCTCCAGCGCACCCTCGTANGTGCCGGGGTCGGTGCTCTCGGTCCGCACGAGCCCTGCGCAGAGCTCCGCCTCTTCCCGGCCTTCCATGGCGTTCCTTTCCCGGTGGCCCTCGAGCGGGCCGCCCTTTCTCGGTGGCTCTCCGGGGGACCTCGTACCCAATGGGGACCCCGGGCCGCGGGTCCCGGTCGGCGACCGGTTGCGGAGGCTCTCCATGACCCTGATGCCGCTCGCCCCCGCGGACGGTGCCGCTCACCGACGGTCACGGCTGAAAACCAGACAAAAAGTAAGGGAGTCAACAAGCCGGCGTCCTGAGCCTCATCCAGAGCCACCCCCTCGTGGGCCACCTCGGGTCGGGGCTGCCCCGTGTTCATGGGCGCGGCCTTCGCCTACGTGCCCACGCTCGCCGCCGTCGCCGGCATGGGCGGCACCGGGGCCGAGGACTTCGGCAGCGCCCGCAACTGGCTCGTCGCCATCGTCACCCTCGTGGCGTGCGTGGCCTTCGCCAACTTCGGCAAGGGCGTGCTCAAGCTCGGCTCGCTCCTCTGGGGCCTCCTCGTGGGCTACGGGCTCTCCCTGGCCCTGGGCATGGTGTCGTTCGACGGGCTGGCCGGCGAGGCCTGGTTCGCGCTCCCCGCGTTCACGCCCTTCTCTCTCGAGTTCCAGCCGGCGGCCATCGCCTCGCTCTCCATCGTGTTCGTCGTGGGTGCCGTGCAGATCGTGGGCGACCTCAACGGCGCCTGCGCCGGCGCCCTCGACCGCGAGCCCGCCGAGCGCGAGGTACTCGCAGAACATCGGCATCGTCAACCAGAACAAGGTCATCAACAAGAAGGTGATGGTGGCCGCCTGCCTCATCATGCTCTGCGCCGGCCTCATGCCCAAGGTCGCCTTCGTGCTCCCGGGCATCCCCAAGGCCGTCATCGGCGGTGCCACCATCAACGTCTTCGCCACCATCACGATGACGGGCGTGCGCCTGCTCACCAANAACGGCCTGTCCCAGCGCACGGCCTCCGTCGCGGGTCTCTCCGTCGCCCTGGGCATGGGCATCGCCCTCACCTCCGGCGCCCTGGCCGGCCCCGGGGTGCCCGAGTGGGCCCAGGGCGTCCTCGGCTCGTCCTCGCTCGTGGTGACCGCCATCACGGCCATCGTGCTCAACCTCGTGCTCCCGGGGCGCGAGGAGGTCGAGCCGGCGGGGGAGGGCGCGCCCGGAAGCGGCTCGCCGGCCGGCGGCCCGAGGCTCGCGGCGGGCGCCTGGGGGCACCGCGCCCAGGGGCGCCGGGAGCGGGCCCCGTGCCGGGTCCACCCATGATGAGTGGGCCGTCGCTGCAGATGTCGGACGGATAATGGCAACCGGTTGCTCACCTGCNCGCGGCCGGTTGCCCCNTTTCGGCGGTAGGGACGCCTGACGGCACGATAAAGGCAACCAGGTGCATTGACAGCGCTCACACCTGCCGTCTAAGGNCTCTCGGCGGTCCTTGGCGCCGAGCGTCGTCCTCCCGTCGCCGTGGCCGCGGCACCGGCCATGCGTGGCGGCATGGCGGAGACGCGGGACGCGGCACGCAGGGGACCGTCCGCCTCTGGTATACCAGAGGGGTACGACGCACCTAGCGGGAGGACGGGNTTCCATGATCTACCTCAACTGCGCGGCGNCGTCCCACGACCGGCCGCCGTGCGTGGCCGAGGNCGTGGTGGAGGCCATGGGCAACCTCGGCAGCTCCGGGAGGGGGGCCGGCGACGCCGAGCTGGGTGCCGCCCGCACCGTGGCCCACGCACGCGTCTCGCTTGCGCGGCTCCTGGGCAGCGACTCCCCCGAGCGCGTCGNNTTCACCGCCAATGCCACGGANGCCCTGAACATCGCCATCCTGGGCTGCGTGCGGCCCGGCGACCCGGTGGTGGCCACCGACTGGGACCACAACTCGGTGCTCCGCCCCCTCTACCGGTTGGAGCGCGCCGAGGGCGTGCGCCTCTCGTTCTGGCGGGCCGACAGGCGCGGCCGCCTCGACCTGGCGGACCTCGAGCGGCTGTGCGTGCCCGGGACGCGGCTCGTCGCGGTCACCCACGGGTCCAACCTCACCGGCAACCTGGTGGACGTGGCCGCCTGCGCCGAGGTGGCCCACGCCGCGGGTGCCCTGCTCCTCGTGGACTGCTCCCANACGGCNGGCTCGGTGCCCTTCTCCATGGAGCGGGCAGGCNCCGACCTCGTGGCCTTCACGGGCCACAAGGCGCTCCTCGGCCCCCAGGGCACGGGCGGGCTCATCGTGGCGCCCGGCGTGGAGGTGGAGCCCGTCCTGAGCGGCGGCACGGGCATCGCCTCGNCCCTCCCGCACCAACCCGATGCCTACCCCGAGCACCTCGAGGCCGGCACGCTCAACGGTCACGGCATAGCCGGCCTGGGCGCGGGCGTCGACTGGCTGCTCGAGCGCGGCGTCGGCGCCGTCCACTCCCACGACCTCGCCCTCGTGCGCCGCTTCGTGGCCGGGCTCCGCGCCATCGACGGCGTGACGGTCTACGGCGNCTTCCCNGACGANCTCTCCACGCTGGACGGCGTCACGTGCGACCACGGGGCCGCGGTGGCCGTCAACCTCGACGGCTGGGACTCCTCCGAGGCCGCCGACGAGCTCGAGGAGACCTACGGCATCGCGGTGCGCGCGGGGCTGCACTGCGCCCCCCGCATGCACGGGGCGCTCGGGACGTCCGACACCGGCGCCGTGCGCTTCTCGTTCGGCGCGTTCACCACCGAGGCCGACGTGGATGCGGCCCTCGCCGCTCTCGCGGCCATGGCCTCCGAGGAGGGCTGACATGGGCAGGCGCAAGAGGCTCAGGGCCGTGGCGACCTTCGCCTCCACCCACGACGCCGTGGAGGCGGAGGCCCTCTGCANGGGGGCCGGCATCGCCGGCAGGCTCATCCCCACGCCGGTGGCCGTGCGCGCCACCTGCGGGCTCTCCTGGTCCATGGACCCGGCCGACCGCGGGGCCTTCGAGGCCGTGGCCCGANGGAGGTTCGCCATAGAGAGCATCCAGGAGCTCGAGCTCTAGAGAAGGGAAGAACCATGACCCAGCCGATCAAGCTCACCAAGCTCGCGGAGTGCGCGGGGTGCGGCGCCAAGGTGGGTGCCGGCGAGCTCGCCAGGCTCCTGGAGGGCCTCGACGTGCGCCGCGACCNCAACCTGCTNGGGGGCTTCGANAAGAGCGACGACGCCGCGGTGTACAGGGTCTCCGAGGACCTCGCCATCGTGGAGACGCTCGACTTCTTCCCGCCCATCGCCGACGACCCCTACACCTATGGCGCCATCGCCGCCGCCAACGCCCTCTCCGACGTCNGGGCCATGGGCGGCGAGCCCAAGGTGGCCCTCAACATCATGGCCGTCCCCGAGGACATGCCCAAAGACGTGGTGCACCAGATCCTCCGCGGCGGCTACGAGAAGGTCTACGAGGCCGGCGCCTCCATCGTGGGCGGCCATTCCATCTACGACGAGGAGCCCAAGTACGGCCTGTCCGTCACCGGCTTCNNGGAACCGGGCTCCANGTGGACCAACGCNTNNGCCCGGGAGGNAGACGTCCTCGTCTACACCAAGCCCCTGGGTATCGGCATCGTGGTGACCGCCGCCAAGGGCGGCCTCGCCACGCCCGAGCAGCTGTCGCTCGCTGAGGAGGCCATGATGCGCCTCAACCGCTGGCCCCACGACGTGGCCCTTGAGGGCGGCTTCACCGTGGACGCCGCCACCGACGNCACNGGCTTCGGCGTCATGGGGCACCTGCTGGAGATGGCCCAGGGGGCCGGCCTCGCCTGCGAGGTGGACGCCGGCGCCTTCGACNNGCTGCCCGGCGCCCTGGAGGCGGCGAGGCTGGGTCTGCTGCCCGCCGGCACCTACCGCAACCGCCANTTCGCCGCGGACTACGTGGACGGCGGAGACACCGAGCTCGCCCTACTCGACCTGCTCTTCACCCCCGAGACCTCGGGCGGCCTGCTGTTCGCCGTGCCCGCCGAGGAGGCGGATGCCTTCGTGGCGACCCTGACGGCCGACGGGCGCGTCCTGGCGGCCTGCGCCGTGGGCCGTATGGTGGCGGCAGGGGAGGGCGCCCCACGCATCCGCGTGCGCTGACCGCCGTCCCGGCACCTGTCCCAACACCCGGGCACTTTTGTCCCACGGCGGGGCCGAGGCGCACCGCCGGCCTGGCGNGCGCCTCGACCCTACCGATAGATATCGCAACATGCGAAGTGACAGATGGGCCAGGCACCGCTGTCGCATCAGGCGTCAAATGGAGGGCCCCTCGGCGAGCGGACGTTCGCTCGTCGAGGGGCCCTTTGCGGCGAGGGGGTTTGGGGTGCGGCCCTACTTCGAGCCCTCCTGGACCTCCTTGCCGCTCGTCATCTGGTCCCACCTCTCCAGGACAGCGTCGCGTATCTCACCGAACTGCGAGATATCCTCCTTCATGAGGGCCTTCTCGTCGAAGTCCAGCTCCACGCCCTCGAGGGACGGGATGCAGAGCTTGATGGTGTTCTTCTTGTCGATGGCGGCCAGCTCCTTGAGGTTCTCGTCGCTAGAGAAGAGCCACTCGATGAACTCTTTGGCGCCGTCCACGTTGGCGGCACCCTTGAAGGCGGCCACGCCGTCGGGCATGTAGGGCATGCCGTCCGTGGGCTGGATGGTGTGGATGTCGTCGGTGAGCAGGTCGTCCAGGGTGCGGTCGAGGTAGGTGATGCCCACGGCGATCTCTCCCTGGGAGACGCGGGTGGCCGGGTCGCTGCCGCGCTTGGTGTAGAAGGGGATGTTGGCGTTGAGCTCCTCGAGGTACTTCCAGCCGTCGGTCTCGCCCATGGTCTGCAGGATGGCGGCCACGGCGGCATAGTTGGTGCCGGAGACGGCGGGCGAGCTCATGACGATCTCGTCCTTGTACTCGGTCTTCACCAGGTCGGTCCAGGCGGCGGGGGAGGAGGCGCCGACCTCCTTGAGCAGGTCGTCGTTGGCGATGAAGCCCACCACCGTGACGCCCTTGGAGAACCAGTAGTTGTCGGGGCTCTTGAAGCCCTCGGCGAACCTGTCGGCGTCCGGGAAGTCCACGGCCTCGAGCAGGCCGTCGGCGGCCGCGGCCATGAACGAGTCGATGCCGCCGCCGAACCACAGGTCGGCGCTGGGGGTGCCNNCNTCGNCCCGGAGCTTGGAGAGCNCGTCGCCGCTCGACATGGAGACGAACTCCACGGGCATGCCCTTGTCCTTGGTGAACATGTCGAACAGGGCCTTGTACGACTCGTTGGTGCACACCACCTGGAGGNTCTTGTCCGAGGAGGCGCCCCCCTGGTCGGAGGAGGAGCCGTCGTCCGAGGAGGTGCCGTTGCATCCGGCCAGGGCCGCGGCGGGCACGAGGGCTGCGGCNGCACCGATGAACGACNTTCTCGAGAGGTTGAGCTTCATGACGCTGTTCCTTTCCATGTGAGCCTATGGGCTATGTCGAGAAACACGGAAGAGCCCACGGTGAGGTGCTCCCGGTTTTGCGACCGGATGGTGATGGGGTGCCCTGAGACCGACACCGTGTAGGAGAGCTCGTCGCCGAGGAAGGTGCACGACTCCACGGTGCCCTCCCACGGGCCGCGGTCGACCACGGCCACGTCCTCGATGCGGGCGAACACGGGGCCGTCCGGGCCGNGCAGCTCGTTCACCGGGCCGAGGAACCGGGCGCNGAANTCGTCGGCGGGGTGGAGGTAGACCTCCTCCGGGGTGCCCTGCTGCAGGATCCTGCCCCCGTCCATGACGGCCACCGTGTCGCCGAGGGCCATGGCCTCCCGCTGGTCGTGGGTGACAAAGAGCATGGTGAGGTCGAAGTCGCGCTGGATGGTGCGGATCTCGCGGCGCATGGCCTCCCTGAGGCCCGTGTCGAGGTTGCTCAGGGGTTCGTCGAGCAGGAGCACCTTGGGTTTGAGCACCAGGGAGCGGGCGAGGGCCACGCGCTGCTGCTGACCGCCGGAGAGCTGGGCCGGGTAGGCGTCGGCCAGCTCCCCCATGGCCNCCGAGGCGAGCATGGACCGTGCCTCGGCGCGGCGTGCGGTGCGGTCCATGCCGTGGCACTTGAGCCCGTAGGCCACGTTCTCGAGGACCGTCATGTGGGGGAAGAGCGCGTAGGACTGGAACACCGTGGAGACGGGCCGCTCCTCGGGGGGCAGCCCGACGATGTCGGTGCCGTCCACCTCGACGGTCCCCGCGTCCGGGGCGAGGTAGCCGCCCACCATGCGCAGGGTCGTGGTCTTGCCGCAGCCCGAGGGGCCGAGCAGGCAGCAGATGGTCCCCCGCTCCACCCCGAGGTCCATGGCGTCCACCACGGCGGTNTCGCCGTAGNGCTTGGTGAGTCCTTCNATCNGNAGGAACATCTCAGCGACGCCCCCTTCCCGCCAGACGCCATGAGACCAGGTCCACGGCGAGGGTGATGGCGATGAGCACGACGGCGATGGCGGCGGCGTAGCCGTAGCGGCCGCCCGAGAGCGCGTCGAAGAGCTGGACGATACCGGTCTTGGTGCTGGGGGCCACGAGGAACACCACGGCGCCGTAGGCCATCATGGCGCTCGAGAACCCGTTGAGCAGGCTCACGGCCACCGCCTCGCGCAGGTTGGGCCAGAGCACGGAGGAGAAGCAGGTGAGCTCGCCCGCCCCCAGGTCGGCCGCGGCCCGGTCGAGGTCCCGGGGCACCTGGCCGAGGGCGTTGGAAAAGGCGTCCACCGAGACGGTGNGCTGCCTCGCGGCGAGCACGGCCACGATGACGGCGCCCGTCCCGGTGAGCTTGAGGGGGCCCGAGTTGAACGAGAGGATGTAGCCGAGGCCGAGGCAGGTGCCCGGCAGCATGTAGGGCATGGCGGCGGCGAACGAGAGGAGGGGCGAGCCGGCGACGTGCCNGCGGTGGCAGAAGTAGGCCACCGCCGCCCCCAGGGCGCAGCCGACGAGGGCGGCGAGGGCGCCGTAGGCCATGCCGCGGCCGAGGGGCGCCAGGTCGAAGTCGACCAGGTGCCGGAAGTTCTCCAGGGTGAAGGGCGCCCCCCAGCCCATGCCCCGCACGAAGGCACAGCGCACGATGGCGAGGTAGAGCACGGCCACGAAGGCGGCGAAGGCGCAGGCCACGCAGGAGAGCACGGCCGCCGCGGGGCCCGTGAGCCGCCAGGTGCCGGCGTCGCCCTCGCCCATGGTGCCCGCCACCAGCCGCTCGGCCTTGGCGTCCAGGTGCCGGCGTGCCCCGTAGGCTGCCACGGCGCACGCCAGGAGGCAGATGTTGAGCACGGCCGCCCCGGCCAGGTCGCCGTAGCCGGTGAGCTGCACGTAGATGCGGGAGGCCACGGTCTCGAAGGCCCCGCCGATCACCACGGGGGTGCCGTAGTCGGAGACGGAGCGCACGAATGTGAGCAGGAAGCAGGCGGCAAGGGTGGGGCGCACCAGCGGCATCACCACGTCGAGGAACACCCGGGTGCCCGACGCCCCCAGGTCGGCGGCGGCGGCCATGAGGCGTCGGTCGATGCGGGAGATGCTCGCCTGCAGCAGCATCACGTTCACGGCGCAGAAGAAGAGCCCCTGCATCACCACGATGCCGAGCCAGCCGTAGGGGTCGCACGACAGGCCGAGCAGCCCATGGGTCACCAGGCCCCGCCGGCCGAAGAGCTGGATGTAGGCGAGGGACGCGAGAAACGGGGGCGATACCATGGACAGCAGCGCGGCGCCGCGGGCGGCCGTGCCCAGCCGGAGAGGCCCGAAGGCACCCACCACGGCCACCGCCAGGGCCACGGCGCAGGAAAGGGCGGCGGCGAGCATGCCGCAGAACAGCGAGTTCGCGATCAGGGGTGACGAGTCGCCCAGGACCTTGGCAAAGCGTGCCGCCGCCGCGGCAGGCCCCCCGTCGAGGCTCCTCGCGAGCATCGCCACGATGGGCCATGCGCAGAACACCGCCACGAGGGCCACGGTCAGGGCCAGGGCCCCGTCGGCCCCCACCGCCTGGAGCCGGTGGCGTCGTCTCAGGGTCGCGTTGTCGGGAGGGGTGGCTGTCACAGGGGTCTCTCCGGGCGGGTGGGTCGGTATGTCAAGAGGATCCTGTCTGTCATACCCCAAGACCACCCACCGAGACTCCCTCGTTATATTTCTGCTGGGTCAACGGTGTGCCTTCCCGCGTCGACGGTAGGGATGCCGTGGTCCGGCCATGTCAGATGGATTNCAATCGATTTTCAATGGATAATCAGATATACCATTTGGCGACAATAAGGGACCGTCCATCCGGATGGCGNCCGTCCGTTGGGTGTAAGGGACCGNCTATGGGGCAAACNGAAAGGCATATGCACTAACAAAGAGTTCGGTCATCGAGGACCGGACCCTGCCCTCGGTCACCCGGTCTGCAGTCCCCTGTATGGAGGTGATGGACGGCTCCCAGGACGGCGCGTCCTTGTGCGCTCTAGCGAATGTCCTCGGGAGAGGGGCTGCAAGCAAGTCAGCTACCCACCCTGATTGGAAGCGCAATGGAAGAGAAGCTCGACTCCCTGTTCCACCTCAAGGAGCGTGGAACCAACGTCAAGACGGAGTTCATCGCCGGCCTCACCANCTTCGTGACGGNGGCCTACGTCCTGGCCGTCAACCCCTCCGTGCTGGCCGACGCCGGCATGGACCATGGTGCCGTGTTCACCGCGTCGTGCCTTATCTGCATCATCGGCTCGCTGCTCATGGCGTTCCTGACCAACTTCCCGTTCCTGCTGGTGCCGTCCATGGGCCTCAACGCCTACTTCACCTACACCATCGTGGTGGGCATGGGCTACTCCTGGCAGGTCTCCCTGGCCGCCGTCATCGTCGAGGGAATCGTCTTCGCCATCATCTCCCTCACCAAGCTGCGCGACCTGCTCGCCGACGCNNTNCCCTTCGGCCTGAAGAAGGCCATCNCCGCCGGCATCGGTCTGNTCATCACCATCATCGGCCTCAAGGGCTCCGGCCTGCTGCAACCCAACGAGTCCACCTACGTCTCCATGGTCTCGTTCAACGGTACCGTCCAGGACGGCACCTTCTCCACCCTGGGCATCTGCGCCCTGCTCGCCCTCGTGGGCGTCATCATCACCGCCGTGCTCATGGCCAAGAACGTCAAGGGCAACATCCTCATCGGCATCGTGGCCACCTGGGTCCTCGGCATGATCTGCGAGGTCTGCGGCGTCTACGTCCCCAACCCCGATGCCGGCTTCTCCACCCTGTTCCCCGACTTCTCCAACGGCCTCGCCGTCCCGTCCCTGGCCCCCGTGGCCTTCCAGGCCGACTTCACGCAGTTCGCCACCGTCGGCTTCGTGGCCGTCGTCATCGCCATCCTGTTCGCCTCCATCTTCGACACCCTGGGCACCCTCATCGGCACCGCCACCAAGGCCGGCCTCGCCGACGAGGACGGCAACATCCCCGGCATCGGCAAGGGCCTGCTGGCCGAGGCCGTCACCACCATCTGCGCCGGCTTCATCGGCTCCAGCCCCACCTGTGTGGCCGTGGAATCCAAGGCCGGCGTCGCCGAGGGCGGCCGCACCGGCCTCACCGCGGTCTTCGGTGCCGTCATGTTCGCCATCGCCCTGCTCCTCAGCCCCATCTTCCTGNCCATCCCGAGCNTCNCCACCNNCCCCGCCCTCATCATCGTCGGCTTCCTGATGATCGGTGCCTGCTGCGCCGTGGACTGGGACGACCCCACCGAGGGCGTTCCCGCCTTCATCACCCTGGCCGCCATGCCCTTCTTCTACTCCATCGCCGAGGGCGTCTTCCTGGGCATCATCTCCTACANACNCATCAACGCCTGCGCCGGCAAGGCCAAGAAGGTAAGCCCCCTGCTCTGGGTGCTCACGGTGCTCTTCATTATCAAGTACTTCTTCATCTAACCGTTCTCCGCGCGATTCCGACAGGCCGTGCCCCTGCGGGGGCACGGCCCCGTGAAGGAAAGGAAGCACCATGGCAGAGAAGACCTTCACCATCAAGGGCGACATCGTCTGGTCGGCCGGCCCCACCGAGCTCGCCGCCGTCAAGGACGGCTACCTGGTGGTCGTCGACGGCCTCGTGGCCGGTGTGTTCCCCGAGCTGCCCGCGGAGTACGCGGACATCGAGCTCGTCGACAAGACCGGTATGCTCGTGATGCCCGGTCTCGTGGACGCCCACGTCCACGCCCCCCAGTACGCCTTCCGCGGCACCGGTCTCGACCTCGAGCTTCTCGACTGGCTCAACACCTACACCTTCCCCGAGGAGGCCAAGTACGCCGACCTCGACTACGCCGAGCGCGCCTACGACATCTTCGTCGACGACCTCAAGAACTCCGAGACCTGCCGTGCCATCGTCTTCGGCACGCTCCATGTGCCTGCCACCGAGATGCTCATGGACAAGCTCGAGGCCACCGGTCTCAAGAGCTACGTGGGCAAGGTCAACATGGACCGCAACGGCGCCCCGGGCCTCGAGGAGGACACCCGCCAGTCCCTGGCCGACACCGAGCAGTGGCTGGCAGACACCCGCGACCGCTACGAGAACACCAAGCCCATCCTGACCCCGCGCTTCACCCCGAGCTGCACCGACGAGCTCATGGAGGGCATCGGCAAGCTCAAGGNGGCCCAGAANGTGCCGCTCCAGAGCCACCTGTCCGAGAACCTCTCCGAGATCGACTGGGTGGCCGAGCTCTGCCCTTGGGCCTCGTGCTACGGCGACACCTACCTGCAGACCGGCCAGCTCGCGGGCCCGGCAAAGTCCATCATGGCCCACTGCGTCTACTCCACCACCAACGAGGTGGAGATCCTCAAGGGCACCGGCTGCTACATCGCGCTCTGCCCCGAGTCCAACGCCGACCTGGCCAGCGGCATCGCCCCGGTGCGCATGTACTTCGACCTGGGCNTGAACCTGGCCCTGGGCAGCGACGTGGCCGGCGGCCCGCACCTGTCCATGTTCTCGGCCATCGCCCACACGGTCTCGCTGTCCAAGCTGCGCTGGCGCTGCGTGGACGAGTCGCTGAAGCCCATCACCATTCCCGAGNNNATCNACATCGCCACCGTGGGCGGAGGATCGTTCTTCGGCAAGGTGGGCACCTTCGAGCCCGGCTTCGAGGCCGACATCCTCGTCCTCGACGACTCCGGCATCCGCTCCACCGTCGACCTCGACACCCAGCACCGCCTCGAGCGCTTCTGCTACGAGGCCAACGCCGGCGGCCGCGTCGACGCCAAGTTCGTCGCCGGGCGCCAGATCTTCTAGGGCTAGCCCCGGACGCCTTCCATGGAAGGGGGCCGCATCCCACCGGATGCGGCCCCCTTCTCTTATATATGTGCGTGGGTCGGGGAGGGCGGTCAGCGGCCNNCGTCGTCCTTGGCCCCCTCGNCCGCGGNGTTGGCCTCGTCGAGGTAGCTGTAGAGGGTGTACTTGGAGATGCCGAAGTAGGAGCACACCTTCTGGCTGGACTGGCGCACCAGGAAGGCGCCGGAGTCGTTGAGAAAGCCGATGGCCTTGATGCGCTCGGCCTTGTTCATGAGGGCCACGGGCTTTCCCACCAGGCGCACGCTCTGCTCGATGAGGTCGTCGAGCAGGTNGGAGACGNTGTGGNGGNTGGTGGGGGCGTTCTCCTCGGCCGAGGCCTCANGGGCGGTGAGGGTGCCGATGGAGTTCTGGGCGGCCACGAGCATCGTGATGTCGAAGTTGATGGAGAGCAGGGCCGTGGGCCTGCCGTCGTCGTCGCGGTAGAAGACGGTGCTCGACTTCAGGATGCGGCCGTCCTCGGTGCGGGTGATGTAGGCGTAGCGGTCCTGGAGGGCCCGTGGGTCGCCGCTGAGCGACTGGAGCACCACGTTGGAGGGGCCGTCCCCGATGAAGCGGCCGCTCACGTGGCCGTTCTCGATGGCCACCACGGTGTGCTGGGGGTCGGCGGCCTCGAGGTNGTGGATGACCACCTCGCAGTTGGGGCCGAACTGGGCGGCCAGGCCCTTGGCCAGGCGGCTCAGAAACTCGATTCGTGCTGACGTCACGGATGCTCCTCCCACCATGGGGTCCCGATGGTTAGACAGTATAGAGGTCCGCGGCGGTATCCCCTCGTTTTTTGTCGATATTCCCACAAGGGAATAACGGGGGACAAGGAAAAAAGTAATGATTAGGGGAGTGGGGGAGGGCGCCGCCCTTCCGGTCCACGGTGAACGGTCCCTGTAAAAATCAGCCGCCGGCGCTGGTGGTTTCTTCCGCTTGCGCCGCAAATCGACCGCACGCCGAGAGCGCGGGGGCATCCCTTCCTTCTCATGCCAAGATGGGATACAGACAAAAAGTTTGGCTCCAAAACGCAAGCTGTATTTTGTCTGAACGGCCGGACATCCGGTCCGGGTCCTGTCCTTGGGGCGAACACGGATGGCGGGGCATGAGAGGGCCCATGCCACGGTCTGTTTTAGTCGTAGCTGATCTGCGACACGGCACAAGGAGACACCCTATGCTGCTTATCGGTAACGGAAGGGTCATCACCCGCGACGCCGCCAACCCCTACCTCGAGCAGGGGGCCGTCCTCATCGACGGGGACACCATCGTCGAGGTGGGCGACGAGGCGGCCCTCAAGGCTGCCAACCCCGGCGCCGACTACGTCGACNCCCACGGCGGCGTCATCATGCCGGGCCTNGTCAACTGCCACACGCACATCTACTCCGGCCTCGCCCGCGGCCTGGCCATCAAGGGCTGCGACCCCCACAACTTCCTCGAGAACCTCGAGCAGCAGTGGTGGAACATCGACCGTCACCTCACCCTCGACGGCACCCGCGCCTGCGCCTATGCCACGGTCCTCGACTCCATCCGCGACGGTGTGACCTGCATCTTCGACCACCACGCCAGCTTCAAGGAGATCCCGGGCTCGCTCTTCGCCATCAAGGACGTCTGCGCCGAGCTCGGCATGCGCGCCTGTCTCTGCTACGAGGTCTCAGACCNCGACGGCGTCGAGAAGCGCGACCTGGGCATCAAGGAGAACGCCGACTTCGCCCGCTGGTGCGCCAAGGAGGACTCCTCCATGATCGCCGCCATGTTCGGCGGCCACGCCACCTTCACCCTCTCCGACGAGACCATGGACCTCATGGCCGAGGCCAACGACGGCCTCACGGGCTTCCACNTCCACNTGTNCGAGGGCATGAACGACGTCTACNACTCCNTGGAGAACCACTACGGCGTGCGTCCGGTGGAGCGCCTGCTCAACCACGGCCTGCTCGGTCCCAAGACCATGCTCGGCCACTGCATCCACGTCACCCCNGCCGAGATGGACATCGTCAAGGAGACCGGCACCTGGCTCGTCAACAACCCTGAGTCCAACATGGGCAACGCCGTGGGCTGCTCGCCGGTTCTCGAGTTCTTCCGCCGCGGCATCCCCGTGTGCCTGGGCACGGACGCCTACACCAACGACATGCTCGAGAGTCTCAAGGTCTTCGTGGCCATCCAGCGCCACAACGCCGGCATGCCCAACGTCGCCTGGGGCGAGGCCATGGCCATGTTGTTCCAGAACAACCCCGCCATGGGCGAGAAGTACTTCGGCCGTACCCTGGGCAAGCTCGCCCCCGGCGCCGCCGCCGACGTGGCCGTCTTCGACTACAACGTCTTCACCCCGTTCTCCGAGGAGAACGTCGACGGCCACTTGCTCTTCGGCATGATGGGCAAGAACTGCCGCACCACCGTCATCAACGGCCGCGTGGTCTACAAGGACCGCGAGTTCGTGGACGTGGACGAGGCGGCCATCAACGCCTGGACCCTCGAGCAGTCGAAGCTCCTCTGGGGCGACCTCAACGACCGTCAGTACTGATCCTCACCCCAAAGGAAGCGGCCGGAACCCCCGGCCCCGACAGATAGGACACCCATGAGCGACATCATGCGCCCCATCGGCTTCGACCACCTCATGACCTGGATCCTCGACGAGTACCGCACCAAGGGCACCGTCTTCGGCGAGCAGCGCGTCGTGCGCTGCGACCCCGAGCGCGCCTTCCCCATCTTCGACGAGCGCATCGAGACCCCCTTCGGCATGGCCGCCGGCCCCAACACCCAGCTCGCCCAGAACCTCGTGGCCGGCTATGTGTGCGGTGCCCGGTTCTTCGAGCTCAAGACCGTGCAGAAGATGGACGGAGCCGAGCTCTCCGCCTGCGTCCCCAAGCCCTGCATCCTCGCGTCCGACGAGGCCTACAACTGCGAGTGGTCCACCGAGCTCACCGTGCCCCAGGCCTTCGCCGAGTACGTCAAGGCCTGGGTGGCCTGCAAGCTCATCGCCCGCGAGTTCGGCTTCGGCGACCCCGACGGCTTCGTCTTCAACATGAGCGTGGGCTACGACTACGAGGGCATCACCACCCCTAAGATCGACGCCTACATCGAGGGCATGAAGGACGCCTCNGACACCGAGGNCATCAAGGANGCCATCGCGTGGACCCGCGNCNNCCTCGACCTGTTCGAGGTGGTGGACGAGGCCTTCGTCGACTCCATCACGCCCCATGTCTCCGCCTCCATCACCGANTCCACNCTCCACGGCTGCCCATCCGCCGAGATCGAGAAGANCGCCACCCACCTCATCTGCGAGAAGGGGCTCAACACCTACGTCAAGTGCAACCCCACGCTCCTCGGCTACGAGTTCGCCCGCACCACCCTCGACGGCCTGGGCTACGACTACGTCGCCTTCGACGACCACCACTTCGTCGAGGACCTTCAGTGGGCCGACGCCGTTCCCATGATCGAGCGCCTGCGCGCCCTCTGCAACGAGCGCGGCCTCGAGTTCGGCGTGAAGCTCACCAACACCTTCCCGGTCGACGTCACCCGCTCCGAGCTCCCCAGCGAGGAGATGTACATGAGCGGCCGCTCCCTCTACCCGCTCTCCATCGCCCTGGCCGCCAAGATCGCCGAGCGCTTTGACGGCACCCTGCGCATGTCGTACTCCGGCGGCGCCGACGCCCACAACATGGCCGACCTGGTCTCCGCCGGNATCTGGCCGGTCACCGTGGCCACCACCATCCTCAAGCCCGGCGGCTACGAGCGCCTCTNCCAGATAACGGGCCTGCTCACCGAGCTGCCCGGNGAGGCCTTCACCGGCGCCGACCCCGAGCGCATCGCCGAGCTCGCCGACGAGGCCGCCCACGGCGACGCATGCCGCAAGCCCATCAAGCCGCTGCCCGAGCGCCACATCCCCGGCGAGCTGCCGATCACCGACTGCTTCACGGCCCCGTGCCGCCACGACTGCCCCATCCACCAGGACATCCCCGGCTACCTCCGCGCCGTGGACGAGGGCCGCTACGCCGACGCCCTGCGCATTGTCCTCGAGCGCAACGCCCTGCCCTTCATGACCGGCACTCTCTGCCCGCACCACTGCACCGACGCCTGCATGCGCAACTACGTCGACGCCCACGTGCTCATCCGCGAGGCCAAGCTCGAGGCCGCCAAGCGTGGCTTCGCCGCCGTGGCCCCCGCCCTCGCCGCCACCGAGAAGTCCTCCGACCGCCGTGTGGCCATCGTCGGCGGCGGCCCCGCCGGCCTCGCCTGCGCCTGCTTCCTCACCCGCGCCGGTGTCCCCGCCACCATCTTCGAGCGCGCCGAGTCCCTCGGCGGCGTCGTGCGCCACGTGATCCCCGGCTTCCGCATCGCCGACGAGGACATCCAGAAGGACATCGACCTCTGCCTGGCCTACGGCGCCGAGGTGCGCTGCGGCGTGGAGGTGGACTCCGTCGACGCCCTCAAGGACGAGGGCTTCACCGACGTCGTCGTGGCCACCGGCGCCTGGGCCCCCGCACCCCAGGTCCTCTCCGAGGGTGGCGAGCTCGACGCCCTGGAGTTCCTGGCCCAGGCCNAGGAGTNCCCGGAGACCCTCGACCTCGGCACCGACGTCGTGGNCATCGGCGGCGGCAACACCGCCATGGACGTGGCCCGTGCCGCCAAGCGCATNCCCGGCGTCGAGAACGTGCGCCTCGTCTACCGCCGCAACCGCCGCTACATGCCCGCCGAGGAGGAGGAGCTTGTGTTCGCCCNCGAGGNCGGTGTGGAGTTCATGGAACTCCTGAGCCCGGGCAAGCTCCACGAGGGCAGCCTCACCTGCGACGTCATGGCCCTCGGCGCCCCCGACGCCTCCGGACGCCGCCGTCCCGAGCCCCCGGGCGAGACCGTCGAGGTGCCCGCCACCTCCGTCATCGTTGCCGTGGGCGAGAAGGTCGAGTGCGGCCTGTTCGAGTCGGCCGGCGTGGAGCTCACCGACCGCGGCATCCCCGCCGTGTCCGCCAACCTTGCCAGCAACGTCGAGGGCGTCTGGGTCTCCGGCGACGCCCGCCGTGGGCCGGCCACCATCGTGGAGGCCATCGCCGACNCCGCCGTGGTCGCCGCGTCNATCTCGGNCTGCGACTTCNACGGCCAGTCGGCCCAGAACATCGACCCCGAGTACGGCCGCGCCCTGGCCACCCGCGGCGACGTGGCCCACGACTGCGGTCACTGCACCCCCACCCGCTGCCTCGGGTGCCCCACGGTGTGCGNGGCCTGCGTCGAGGTCTGCCCCAACCGGGCCAACGTCGCCGTGCGCGTGCCCGGCATGCGCCAGCGCCAGANCGTCCATGTTGACGGCATGTGCAACGAGTGCGGCAACTGCGCGGTCTTCTGCCCNTACTCCGAGGGCCGTCCCTACAAGGACAAGCTCACGGTGTTCTGGGGTGAGGAGGACTTCGAGAACTCCGAGAACGAGGGCTTCCTCGAGGTCGACGGCGGCGTGAAGGTGCGCCTCGACGGCCAGGTGGCCGTCTTCGACCCCGACGACGGCGACTGCGGGCTCCCCGACGGGGTCCGCAGGACCATCCAGGCGGTTCGNAGGGACTACGCCTACCTCCTCTGCAGGTAAGGGAGAACGNGGACCGTTCGACTTCNAATAGTCGAACGGTCCTTCTCATGGGACCGGAATTCAAGGGAACAGATATTTCAGTAGGAAGGAGTGTCCCGTGGAAGACGTCTACACCTTCACCGTCAACGGGTGCCAGGTGAGCACCTCCGAG
The DNA here is from genome assembly GCF_905219715.1 of Olsenella sp. CU969. Lineage (NCBI taxonomy): Bacteria > Bacillati > Actinomycetota > Coriobacteriia > Coriobacteriales > Atopobiaceae > Olsenella > Olsenella sp. CU969. The sequence continues at coordinate 30,318 of NZ_CAJMXC010000004.1, read as the reverse complement.
AAGAAGCCCCTGTTGCGCTTCTTGCGTGACGACCTGCACCTCACCTCCGTCAAGGACGGGTGCAGCCAGGGAGCCTGCGGCACCTGCACCATCGTCGTCGACGGCAAGGCCCAGAAGGCCTGCGTGCTCAACACCGCCAAGGCCGAGGGCAAGACCATCGTCACCTGCGAGGGCCTCACCGACGCTGAGAAGGACGCCTTCGTCTACGCCTTNGNCGCCNAGGGCGCCGTCCAGTGCGGCTTCTGCACGCCCGGTATGGTCATGGCGGCCAAGGCCCTCATCGACGGCAACCCGGANCCCTCCGAGGACGACGTCAANAAGGCNATCAAGAACAACATCTGCCGCTGCACCGGCTACAAGAAGATCATCGAGGCCATCCAGCTGGCCGCGGCGGTGCTGCGCGGCGAGGCCCCCGTGGACGAGGCCCTCGAGAACGGCGCCGACGGCTTCGGCGTGGGCGACCTCGCCTTCCGCCTGGACGTCCGCGAGAAGGTGCTCGGTTACGGCCAGTACCCCGACGATATCTACGAGGAGGGCATGGTCCACGCCAGCGCCCTGCGCACCCCGCACCCCCGCGCCCGTGTGGTCTCCATCGACACCTCTGANGCCCTCGAGGTCCCCGGCGTGCTCGCCGTGCTCACGGCCGAGGACGTCCCCGTCAACAAGGTGGGCCACCTCCAGCAGGACTGGGACGTCATGATCGCCGAGGGCGACGTCACTCGCTGCGTGGGCGACGCCGNGGCCCTCGTCGTGGCGGAGAACGAGCGCGCCCTCGAGGAGGGCAGGCGCGCCGTCAGGGTGGAGTACGAGGTCCTCGAGCCCGTCNNCAACGTGCATGAGGCCGCCGCCGAGGGCGCCCCCGCCATCCATGAGGGCGGCAACCTCTGCCAGCAGCGCCACATCACCCGCGGCGACGCCAAGGCGGCGCTCGCCGAGGCGGCCCACACCGTCACCGAGAGCTTCACCACGCCCTTCACCGAGCATGCGTTCCTCGAGCCCGAGTGCGCCGTGGCGTGGCCCACGGAGGGTGGCGTGCGCATCGTCACCACCGACCAGAGCGTNTTCGACACCCGCAAGGAGGTCGCCCACATGTTCGGGTGGGACGACGAGCCCGAGCGCGTGGTGGTGGAGAACGCCCTTGTGGGCGGCGGCTTCGGCGGCAAGGAGGACGTCTCCGTGCAGCATCTGGCCGCCCTCGCGGCCCGCGCCGTGGGCCGTCCGGTGAAGGCCAAGCTCACCCGCGACGAGTCCATCCNCTTCNATCCCAAGCGCCATGCCATGGAGGCCACCTTCACCGTGGGCTGCGACGCCGACGGCGTCCTCGTGGGCCTCGACTGCGACGTCTACTTCGACACCGGCGCCTACGCGTCGCTCTGCGGTCCCGTCCTCGAGCGCGCCTGCACCCACGCCCCGGGCCCCTACTGCTACCAGAACACCGACATCCGCGGCTACGGCTACTACACCAACAACCCGCCCGCCGGCGCCTTCCGCGGCTTCGGCGTCTGCCAGACCGAGTACGCCCTCGAGGTCTGCCTCGACCTCCTCGCCGAGAAGGTGGGCATCTCGCCCTGGGAGATCCGTTACCGCAACGCCATCGAGNCCGGCAAGGTGCTGCCCAACGGCCAGATCGCCGACTGCTCCACCGCCCTCAAGGAGACCCTCGAGGCCGTGCGCGACGTCTACGAGGCCAACGCCGACCACGCGGGCGTGGCGTGTGCCATGAAGAACGCCGGCGTGGGCGTGGGCCTGCCCGACAAGGGCCGCGCCCGCATCGTGGTCCGCGACGGCGTGGCCTGCGTCTACTGCGCGGCCTCCGACATCGGCCAGGGCTGCAAGACGGTCTTCGCCCAGATGGCCTGCGAGGCGTCGGGGCTGCCCCTGGACAAGGTGCGCATGATGCCCGTGAGCAGCGAGCTCGGCCCCGACTCCGGCACCACCTCCGGCTCGCGCCAGACGCTCATCTCCGGCGAGGCCGTGCGCATGGTGGCCGCCGACCTCCGGGCCGACCTCGACGCGGCCGGCGGCGACCTCGCGGCCCTCGAGGGCCGCGAGTACTACGAGGAGTTCTTCGACCCCACCGACAAGCTCGGCGCCGACGTGCCCTATCCCAAGAGCCACGTGGCCTACGGGTTCGCCACCTCCGTGGCCATCCTCGACGAGGAGGGCTACGTCGACCAGATCTGGCAGGCCCACGACTCCGGCAAGGTGGTCAACCCCATCGCCATCCAGGGCCAGATCGAGGGCGGCGTGCTCATGTCCATGGGCTACGGCCTCACCGAGGACTTCCCCCTCAAGGACTGCGTGCCCACGGCCAAGTTCGGCACCCTGGGGCTGCTCAGGGCCGACCGCATCCCCGACATCCACGCCATCTACGTCGAGAAGGACGAGCTCCTGCCCTTCGCCTACGGCGCCAAGGGCATCGGCGAGATCAGCTCCATTCCCACGGCCCAGGCCATCGCCGGCGCCTACATGGCCCGCGACGGCAAGGTCCGCAACAAGCTCCCCATGGAGGACACCNCCTATGCTAGGAAGCCCAAGAAGGCCGCCAAGATGACGCCCNNNCAGATCGCCGCCGCCATGGCCGCCAANAAGGCCGCCAAGAAGGCCGAGTAGGGGAGCGTCGGCAGGAAACCGCGCATCCCCGGGGCCCCAGCCCCGGAGGCGCCAGGAGATCTTTTGAAAGAAGGTCGATCGATGAAGGAGTTCAAGGAGGTAGGAAGGCCGCTCAAGAGAGTTGACGCCTTCGACAAGGTCACGGGCAGGGCCAAGTACNGCTACGACCTCNTGNCCNCGGACCACCTGGTGGCCAAGATGGTGCTCGCCACCGTCGGCAACGGCCGCGTGGTGTCCATCGACACCAGCGAGGCGGAAGAGATTCCCGGCGTGGTGGGTGTCTACACCTGCTTCGACCCCGACCTTCCCCAGCAGCCCTTCGGCACCGCCGGCCACCCCTGGTCGTGCGACCCGGGCCACCAGGACATCCAGGACTGCAACATCCTCACCCAGCGCGTGCGCCAGTACGGCGACGTCGTGGCCGCGGTCGTGGCCGAGGACACCGTGGCGGCCGACCGCGCCGTGCGCGCCGTCAAGGTGGAGTACGAGGAGTACCCGCTCGAGCTCACGCGCTTCGAGGCCGTGGACCGTCCCGAGGACTTCCCGCCGCTGCACGAGGCGCGCCCCAACAACATCATCGCCCACGTGGACAACCGCACCGAGGTCCAGGGCGGCTACGAGACCGTCGAGCAGATCCTCGACGACCCCCAGTGGCACCGCACCCACATCGAGGTCAAGACACCGCGCCAGTCCCAGGCCCACATCGAGCTCTGCCTCTCCTTCGCCTACGGCGAGGGCGACCGCATCGTGGTGGTCTCCTCCACGCAGCTGCCCCACATCTGCCGCCGCATCGTGGCCCAGGCACTCGGGCGCCCGTGGGGCGACATCCGCGTGATCAAGCCCTACATCGGCGGCGGCTTCGGCAACAAGCAGGACATCCTCTACGAGCCCCTCAACGCCTGGCTCTGCGAGAAGGTGGGCGGCCGCTGCGTGCTGCTCGAGCTCACCCGCGAGGAGGTCTTCGCCTACACGCGCTCCCGCCAGCCCAAGGAGTGCCACATCGACGCCGCGTGGGACGACGACATGAACCTCAAGGCCCGCAGCCTCGAGGGCTGGTCCAACCAGGGCTCCTACGCCGCCCACGGCCACGCGCTCATGGCCAACACCGCCAACTCGTTCCGCCAGGAGTACTCCGCCAAGGAGCTGGCGCACCACGGCGTGGCCACCACGTTCTACTCCAACGAGACCTGCGCCGGCGCCATGCGCGCCTACGGCGTGCCCGAGGGCAACTGGGCGGCCGAGGTGCTCATGAGCGACATCGCCTACGACATGGGCTGGGACGGCGCCGAGTTCCGCCTCAACAACTTCATGGAGCTCGGCTACAAGGACCCGTTCTGGCCCGGCCCCCTCTGCTGCTACTCCCGCGGCATCGACGAGTGCGTGGCCAAGGGCAAGGAGCTCATCGGCTGGGACGAGAAGCGCGCCGCCTACAAGGACCAGACCGGCCCCGTGCGCCGCGGCGTGGGCATGGCCCTCTTCTCCTACAAGACGTCGGTGGCCGGCCTCTCCCTCGAGACCTCCAACGTCCGCATGCACCTCGCCCAGGACGGCTCCATCATGCTGCAGATGGGCGCCACCGAGATCGGCCAGGGCGCCGACACCGTCTTCTCCCAGATGGCCGCCGAGACCGTGGGCGTGCCCACCGAGACGGTCCACATCGTCAGCCAGCAGGACACCGACGTCACGCCCTACGACTCCGGCGCCTACGCCAGCCGCCAGACCTACGTGGCCGGCACCGCCTGCCGCAAGGTGGCCGAGGAGCTGCGCGAGAAGATCCTCGACTACGCCGCTTTCCTCAACCCCAAGCGCCAGGGCCCCTTCGACATGCGCGACGGCGTCATCTACGACGTCGCCGGCAACGAGGTGACCACCATCGGCGAGGTCTCGATCCAGTCGTACTACCACCCCACCAACGCCAAGCAGATCGAGGCCCAGGACGGCATCAACGTCCAGGAGAACACGTTCGCCATGGGTGCCTGCTTCGTCGACCTCACCGTGGACATCCCCATGGCCAAGGTCACGGTCAACGACGTGGTGGAGGTGCACGACTCCGGCGTGATCATCAACCCCAAGACCGCGGAGCAGCAGGTCCACGGCGGCATCGCCCAGTCCGTGGGCATGGCGCTCTCCGAGGAGCTGCTCACCAACCCCAAGGACGGGTCCATCCGCAACAACAACCTGCTCGACTANAAGATCCCCACCATGATGGACCTGCCCGACCTCACGGCCGACTTCGTGGAGACCTACGACCCCACCGGCCCCTACGGCAACAAGGCGCTCGGCGAGTGCCCGTGCATCCCCGCCGCCCCCGCGGTGCGCGATGCGATCCTCAACGCCACGGGCGTCAAGTTCTACGAGGCGCCCATGACCCCTCAAAGGCTCTTTGAGGGATTCAAGAAGGAGGGATTGATCTAACCTATGNATGACATCACCTACTTCCACGAGGCAACGAGCGTCCAANACGCCGTGAGGCACCTCNCNGAACACCCCGAGGCCAAGGTGATCGCCGGTGGCACCGACGTCCTGGTCCAGATCCGCGAGGGGCGCTTCGGCCCCACGGAGCTGGTGTCCATCCACGAGCTCAGAGACGAGCTCTNNGGAGTCACCCTCACCGACGACGAGACCATCTGCATCGGCCCGATCACCTGGTTCCAGGCGGTGAACCGCGACCCCATCTGCCAGGAGCGCATCCCGGTGCTCTGCGACGCCTGCGACACCCCCGGCGGCCCCCAGCTCCGCGTCTCCGGCACCATCGGCGGCAACGTGGCCAACGGCATCACCTCGGCAGACACCGCCTCCACGCTCTTCGCCCTCGGCGCCAGGATGGTGCTCGAGGGGCCCGACGGCCAGNGCGTGGTGCCCATCGAGGAGTGGTACGCGGGCCCCGGCAAGACCGTGCGCGAGCAGAACGAGCTGCTNGTCTCCATCCANATCCCCCGCGACCATTACGAGGGGTTCACCGGCGACTACATCAAGTACGGCAAGCGCAACGCCCTGGAGATCGCCACCATGGGGTGCTGCTGCCTGGTCAAGCTCGCCGCCGACCATGAGACCATCGAGGACGTCCGCTTCGCCTACGGCGTGGCCGGCCCCAACCCGTGCCGTTCCAAGGCGGCCGAGGGCGCCGCCCGGGGCAAGACCGTGGCCGAGGCGGCTGCCGTCGTGGGCGACGCCGCCCTGGAGGACCTGCACCCCCGCGACTCCTGGCGCGCCTCCAAGGACTTCCGCATGCAGCTGATCAAAGAGATGACCCGGCGCGCTCTGGTGAACGCCGCCAACAAGGGAGGTTCCAGCGCATCATGGANATGAGAATCCTGAGCTGCACCGTCAACGGCAAGCCCGTCCAGGTGGGCTACGACGTCCGCGAGTGCCTTCTCGACACCCTGCACGACCGCCTCGGCCTCACCTCCGTCAAGCGTGGCTGCGAGGTGGGGGAGTGCGGCGCCTGCACCGTCCTCATCGACGGCGTGGCCACCGACACCTGCCTCTACCTCACCGCGTGGGCCGAGGGCAAGACCATCGAGACCGTCGAGGGTCTCCAGGCCGCCGACGGCACCCTCGACCCCGTCCAGCAGGCCTTCATCGACGAGTTCGCCGTCCAGTGCGGCTTCTGCATCCCCGGCATCATCATGTCGGCCGAGGAGCTCGTGCGCTCCGGCAAGACCTACACCCGCGACGAGATCCGCAAGGCCCTCTCGGGGCACCTCTGCCGCTGCACCGGCTACCAGAACATCGTCACCGCTGTTGAGAAGGCCGTGAACCTCGTCAACGGCATGGTGGGGGAGGACGGCGGCGCCGCCTGACGCCCGGAACGTGACCGTGCGGCGCCCCAGGACCTGGCGGGAGCGGGGCGCCGCACGGAATGCAAGGAGACAGGGGACCGGCGGGAGGGCTCGAGGGCCCGCCCCTCGGCCGACTGCACCTTAGCTTCGAGCATACTCCTCGGACTCCCGCCATAGCACCCGCGTCTACACTCACGTTTTCCCGAAGGGGTAACTATGGCCATAGGAAGAAGCGTGACGCGCGTCGATGCCATCGACAAGGTCACCGGCCGAGCCCAGTTCACGGCCGATCTCGTACCCAACCCCCACCTCGTAGCCAAGGTGGTGCGCTCCACCATCGCCTCGGGACGGGTGGTGTCCATCGACACCTCCAAGGCCGAGAGGCTTCCGGGCGTGGTGGGCGTCTGGACCTGTTTCGACCCCGACCTGCCCAGCTACCAGATCTACACCGCCGGCCACCCGTGGGTGGTCGACCCGGCCCACCGCGGCGACATCGAGGACCGCAAGATCCTCGACGCCAGGGTGCGCCAGTACGGCGACAACATCGCCGCCGTCGTCGCGGAGGACTCCGTGACCGCCGACAGGGCCGTGAGGCTCATCGAGGTGGAGTATGAGGAGTACCCCATCATCTTCGACTACGAAGACGCTGTGAACCCGCCGGCCGGTGCCCCGCCCGTCCACGAGGAGTGCCCCGGCAACGTCCACGCCGAGTGGGACACTCGCACCGACCTCGAGGGCACCGGCTACGGCTCCATCGAGGAGATCCACGCCGACCCCCGGTGGCACCACGGCTCCTACACCATGGCCACGCCGCGCCAGCAGNAGGCCCACATCGAGACGTGCCTGTCCTACTGCTACATGGAGGGCAAGCGCATCGTCTGCGTCACCTCCACCCAGATCCCGCACATCATCCGCCACTCCATCGGCCTCGCCCTCGAGATTCCCTGGGGCGACGTCCGCGTGATCAAGCNGTGCGTGGGCGGCNNCTTCGGCAACAAGCAGGACGTGCTATACGAGCCCCTCAACGCCTGGCTCTGCAAGAAGGTGGGCGGCCGCTGCGTCCTGCTCGAGCTCACCCGCGAGGAGGTCTTCTCCTGCACGCGCTCCCGCCAGCCCAAGCNCTTCNTGGCCGAGGCCAGCTGGGACGACGACATGAACCTCGTGGCCCGCTCCTGCGAGGGCTACTCCAACTCCGGTGGCTACGCCAGCCACGGCCAGGCCATCGTCGCCAACGGCCAGGGNTNGTTCCGCTACATGTACTCGGGTCAGGAGAAGGCCTGCTACACCAAGGCCCTCACCTACTACTCCAACCAGTCCACCGCCGGCGCCATGCGCGCCTACGGCGTGCCCGAGAGCACCTGGGCGGCCGAGTGCATGATGAGCGACATCGCCTACGACATGGGCTGGGACGGCGCCGAGTTCCGTCTCAACAACGCCATCAAGCTCGGTTACTCCGACCCGTTCTGGCCGGCGCCCCTGGTCTGCGTCTCAAACGGGCTGCCCGAGTGCGTCGAGCGGGGCAAGGAGCTCATCGGTTGGGACGAGAAGAGGCGCCTCTACGCCGACGAGACCGGCCCCGTGCGCCACGGCGTGGGCATGGCGCTCCTGTGCTACAAGTGCTCCGTCGCCGGCCTCGAGCTCGAGACCGCCAGCGCCCGCATGCTGCTGGCCGAGGACGGCTCGGTCGTGCTCGAGCTCGGCGCCACCGAGATCGGCCAGGGCTGCGACACCGTCATGTGCCAGATGTGCGCCGACGCGGTGGGCGTGCCCTTTGAGGCGGTGCACATCCTGTCCACCCAGGACACCGACGTGAGCCCCTACGGCGCCGGCGCCTACGCCAGCCGCCAGACCTACGTCACCGGCATCGCCATCAAGAAGGTGGCCGCCCAGCTCCGGGAGAAGATCCTCGCCTACGCCGCGGGCCTCATCCCNGACGGCCAGAACCTCGACCTCGTGGACGGCCAGATCGTGGGCGGCCCCGACAGGGACCACCTCGAGCCCCTCATGGGCCTCGGCGAGCTCTCCTGCATCGCGTACTACTCCCGCACCGACTCCCAGCAGATCAGCGCCGAGGGAACGGCCCAGACCGACCTCAACTCCTTCTGCCTCGGCGCCTGCTTCGTGGAGGTGGAGGTGGACGTCCCCCTGTGCAAGGTGGAGGTCAAGAACGTCGTCCAGGTCCACGACTCCGGACGCATCATCAACCCGGCCACGGCCTCCGGCCAGGTCCACGGCGGCATCGCCCAGTCCGTGGGGTTCGGCCTGTTCGAGGAGCTCATCGAGGACCCCGCNACCGGCCGGACCCTGAACGACAACTTCCTCGACTACAAGATCCCCACCATGCTCGACCTGCCCGACCTCACGGCCGAGTTCGTGGAGACCTGGGACCCCACGGGCCCCTTCGGCAACAAGTCCCTGGGGGAGCCGCCGGCCATCCCCGCCGCCCCGGCCATCCGCGACGCCATCCTCGACGCCACGGGCGTGAAGCTCTACGAGGCCCCCATGACGCCCCAGCGCCTCTTCGAGGGGTTCAAGGAGGCCGGCCTGGTCTGACGTTCTTCCAAATAGTGTGCCCATAGCACAAGCGTGGGCCGTACCCTTCGGTTTCCCCTTATTTTCCGTTCGCAGAACCAAACTGAACGTTTGGGGAACGGGCGTGTAAGNTGGAATGAAAATAAGGGGATGCACTTCAACGGGTTCTCTTATTTTCCCTGTACCGCGGGCGCGGCCCACGCCCGGCATCGGATCGTCGTCATCCCGAGAAAGGCGGTCGTATGGAAGAACTGCTGCGGATGGAGGGGATCAGCAAGCGCTTCGGGACGTTCTACGCCAACCACGGCGTGAACCTCGATATCAGGCGCGGCGAGGTCCACACGCTCCTCGGAGAGAACGGGGCGGGCAAGTCCACCCTCATGAACATCCTCATCGGGCTCTACCAGCCCACGGAGGGCAGGATCTTCATGGGGGGCAAGGAGGTCCACATCACCTCTCCGGCAGTCGCCGTCGAGCACGGCATCGGCATGGTGCACCAGCACTTCATGCTCATCGAGGCCATGACGGGCTTCGAGAACATCATCCTCGGCTCCAAGGTCAACCCGTCGCCCCTCATCGAGGAGGCCAAGGACAAGAAGGCCATCATGGAGCTGGCCGAGCGCCACGGCCTCGAGGTGGACCTCGACCTTNCCGTGAGCGAGANGTCCATCGGCATGCAGCAGCGCGTCGAGATCCTCAAGGTGCTCTACCGCGGTGCGGAGCTGCTCATCCTCGACGAGCCCACCGCCGTCCTCACCGACCAGGAGGTCGAGGGCCTCTTCGAGATCATGCAGTCGCTCACGGCCGAGGGCAAGTCGGTCATCTTCATCTCCCACAAGATGCGCGAGGTCACCCGCATCTCCGACCGGGTCACGGTGCTGCGCGCCGGCGAGTCGGTGGANACCCTNGANATGGNNGACACCNCGGGTCAGGAGCTNTCCGACCTCATGATCGGCCACCACTACGTGGAGAGCACNTACGAGAAGNTCGCGGGCGANCGCCCGGTCCTCGNGATCAAGGGNGTCTCCTACCACCCCGAGGAGAAGCACGGCGGCCTGAGGGACGTCGACCTCACGGTGCACAGCGGCGNGATCGTGGGCATCGCCGGCATCGACGGCAACGGCCAGTCCCAGGTCGCGGCCCTCGTGGCCGGGCTCATCGCGCCGGAGTCGGGGGAGGTGTGGCGCAACGGCGAGAAGGTGGCCGTGTTCTCCCCGGAGGACTTCATCGACCAGGGCCTCGGCAACATCCCCGAGGACCGCAACAAGATGGGTCTCGTGGGCGACATGACCGTGGCCCAGAACCTCATCCTCAAGGAGACCGACTCCGACCGGTTCTCCCTCGGCCACGGTCTCTGGCTCAAGTCCGGCGCCATCCAGGAGTTCGCCGANACCAAGCGCGCCGAGAACGACATCCGCTGCACCTCGGTCAATCAGACCGCGAGGAGCCTCTCCGGCGGCAANCAGCAGAAGGNGATCCTGGCCAGGGAGCTCGACGGCGACCCCGAGGTGCTCGTGGCGGTGTACCCCACCCGCGGCCTNGACATCGGCGCCACCAACTTCATCCACGACTCCATCGTGGCCCAGCGCGACAAGGGCTGCGCGGTNCTCCTCATCTCCGCCGACTTCGACGAGGTCCTCAAGCTCTCCGACCGCATCGCGGTGCTGTTCGAGGGCGAGATCATGGGCGANNACCCAGGCGACAACCCGCCCATCGACCAGATCAGCCTCGCGATGGCAGGAAAGTAGGTGAGAGGCAGTGAGNAGATTCAGATTCACCAAGTTCGGCAAGCGCTACCGCGACAAGGCCCTCGGCATCGTCATCCCCGTCGTGGCCATCCTCCTGGCCTTCGTGGTGGGCGCGATCGTCATCCTGTGCCTCGGCAAGAANCCCGNGGAGGGCTACGCCCTGCTCTTCTCCGGCGCCCTCGGCAACCCCGGGCGCGTGGCCCAGTCGCTCATGAGCGCGTGCCCGCTCATCTTCACGTCGCTCGCCNTGGCGTNCGCTTACAAGTGCGGCGTCTTCAACCNCGGNGGCGANGGCCAGTTCATNATGGGCNCCACGGTGACCATGATGGTGCTGCAGGTCACGGGCGCCCAGGGTGTGCCCGGCGTCCTGCTCGGCATCCTCGTGGGCATCGTCGCCGGCGGCGTCTGGGGCCTCCTGCCCGGCGTCATGAAGATCACCCGCTGCCTCAACGAACTCATCACCACGATCATGCTCAACTACGTGGCCACGCTGTTCATGAACTACATCTACTCGGGCCCGTTCCACGACCCCGACTCCGGCAACCTCCAGACGCCCGCCGTGGCCGACAGCGTGAACCTCATCCGCGTCGACCGCATGCACTTCGGCGTCATCATCGCCATCCTCATGGCGGTCGTGGTCTGGTACGTCANCTACAAGANGAGNTTCGNNTTCAAGATCCGCGCCGTGGGCATCAACCCCACCGCCGCGCGGGTCGCGGGCTTCCCCGTCAAGCGCCTCGTGCTCCTCTCGTTCGTGATCTCGGGCGCCATCGCCGGCTTCGGCGGCTCCGTCGACCTCCTCGGGCGCCAGTACCGCCTCATGACGGGCTTCGGCTCGGGCTTCGGGTTCTCGGGCGTGGCCATCGCGCTCATCGCCCAGCTCAACCCGATCGGCTCCATGGTGGTAGCCCTGTTCTTCGGCATGCTCACCACCGGCGCCTCCTCCATGCAGGTGGGCATCATGGTCCCGTCCGCCATCCTCGACATCATCCGCGCCCTCATCATCATCTTCGCGGTGTCCGGCATGGCCCTCATGAAGCTCCCCACCTTCAAGAACCTGCTCAACCGTCGCCCCATGGATCAGGAGGGCCTCGTGCCCCCGGCCGCCGGTGACCAGAAAGTGGAGGTGAGCGAGTAATGGANGCCTTCCTCAGCTCCATGCCCGACGTGCTGGCCACGACCATCCGCATGACGGTACCGCTGCTCTTCGTGGCCCTGGGCGAGCTCTTCTCGGAGCGCGCCGGCCTCGTGAACATCGGCCTTGACGGCCTCATGACCATCGGCGCCTTCACCGGCTTCGTGGTGGGCTACCAGACCGGCAACCTCTGGCTCGGTGTCCTGTGCGGCGCGGTGGCCGGCATAGCCGTGAACATGGTCTACGCCTTCTGCACCGTCTCGCTGCGCGTGGACCAGACGGTGACCGGCATGGCCATCAACATCCTCGCGCCNGGCATAGCCNCCTTCGCCTACAAGGTCATCTTCGGCGACGGGTCCACCCTCGTCCNGGGCACCACCATGGACAAGCTGGCCGTCCCCGGCCTCTCGGCCATCCCGTTCGTGGGCGACATCCTGTTCAACCAGACGATCCTCGCCTATCTGGCCTACATCGCCGTGCCCCTCTGCTGGTTCTACTTCGCCCGCACCCGTGGCGGCCTCAACTTCCGCTCCGTGGGCGAGAACCCCCAGGCGGCCGAGACCCTGGGCATCGACGCCATCAGGACCAAGTACCTCGCCTCGGTGGTCTGCGGCGCCCTCGCCGGCATCGGCGGCGCCTTCCTCACCCTCTGCTACACGAGCACCTATGCCACCGGCGTGGTGGCAGGCCGCGGCTTCATCGCCCTCGCGGCCGTGATNTTCGGCCGCTGGAGCTCGGTGGGCATCCTCGGCGCCACGCTGCTCTTCGGCTTCTTCGACGCCGNGCNGATCGCCCTGCAGGTGTCCGCCCCTGTGGTCCCGTACCAGTTCTTCGCCATGATCCCCTATGTGTTCACCATCGTCGCCCTGTTCTTNTTCAACGCCCAGAAGGGCNGGCCAAAGGCCAACGGAAAGCCCTACTTCCGAGAGGAACGCTGACCCAGGTCCCAAGGGGCCCTGGTCCCAGGGCCCAGGAGAGCGCCTCGCACAAGAGGGGCGCGCAGAGAAAGGTGTGTCTATGAAGAACGTCAAGAAGTGGCTCGGGCTGTTCATGTGCGGCCTGCTCGCCGTGGTCTGCGTGGCCGGCCTCAGCGCCTGCGGCGGTTCCGGCGACTCGGGTTCCGGCGACTCGGGCACCGAGGGCGGCGGCTCCGGCAAGAAGGTCGCCATGATCCTCGACGGCCCCGTGAATGACGGCGGCTGGGGCGCCTCCTGCTACGACGCCATGGTCCAGGCTGCCAAGGACCACGGTTGGGAGACCGCCTATACCGAGAACGTCGCCCAAGCCGACTGGACCACCACCATGCAGGACTACGTCGACCAGGGCTACGACCTGGTCATCGCCCCGGGCAACCAGTACACCGCCTCCGTGGAGGACTGCGCCAAGTCCAACCCCGACGCCAAGTTCTGCATCTTCAACGACGAGGTGAGCGACTACGACAACATCGAGTGCACCATGCCCGACACCGTGCAGATCGGCCAGATCGCCGGCATCATGGCGGGCCTGACCTCCAAGACCAACAACATCGGCTTCATCGGCGCCATGGAGCTCGACACCACCCTCAACAAGATCAAGGGCTACACCGAGGCCGCCCAGAAGATCAACCCCGACATCAAGGTGACCACCGCCTACTCCAACAGCTTCTCCGACGCCGCCAAGGGCAAGGAGCTGGCCACCACCATGATCAACTCCAACAACGTCGACGTCATGTTCGGTGACGCCTCCATCGTCGACACCGGCGCCCGCGAGGCCCTCAAGGAGGCCGGTGCCGGCCACTTCGACATCGGCCAGCCCGGCGACATCACCGACACCGACCCCGAGCTCATCCTGGTCTCCGTGGTCACCGACAACGTGAAGATGACCAACGAGGTGATGGACGACGTGGAGAGCGGCTCCTTCGGCAAGAAGACCATCAAGGGCGACCTGTCCAACGGCGGCGTCTACGCCGGCGCCGTGTCCGACAAGATCGTCGACGCCGACACCAAGGCCAAGTTCGAGGAGTACGTGGCCCAGCTCAAGGACGGCAAGTTCTAACGCAAAACCTCCAACCGTCCCCGAACAACCCCTTGGTCAGGTCCGAGAAGGCCCCGGAGCGAGCGCGTCTGCCCGGGGCCTTCCCCTATGGAGCNGACGAGGAGAGGGAGGAGCGAAAATACCCGCTCACGGCCCCTGAACAACCGTCCACCGGTAAACGGCGTCGATTGGGGGGACTCTGGGGGATGAGCCTTGCAACCCCCCATGAACAGACTATAGTTGAGGTGTCCAAACAAAAAGTTTGGCTCCCAAATTGAACGTGTGGTCAATGTCGCAGGGAAGGGAACGTCCATGCAGCTGCCAGAGATGAAATGGGTCCTCAACAAGTGCCCCAAGAGTGAGGACTCCAACCTTCCCGTCATGTCCCTGGAGAACGTGGCCGCAGCCCGTGCCTTTCACCAGGGCTTCCCGCAGTACTCGGTGACCCCCCTCGCCGACCTCGATGCCATGGCCGGGCGCCTCGGCCTCGGCGGCCTCTACGTCAAGGACGAGAGCTACCGCTTCGGCCTCAACGCCTTCAAGGTCCTCGGCGGCTCCTTCGCCATGGCCCGCTACATCGCGCAGCANACCGNCCGCGACATCGCCGACACCACCTTCGACTACCTCACCGGAGACGACCTGCAGAAGGACTTCGGTCAGGCCACCTTCTTCACCGCCACCGACGNCAACNACGGCCGCGGCGTGGCCTGGGCCGCCAACCGTCTCGGCCAGAAGGCCGTCGTGCACATGCCCAAGGGCTCCACGCAGACCCGCCTCGAGAACATCGCCAAGGAGGGTGCCGAGGTCACCATCGAGGAGCTCAACTACGACGACTGCGTGCGCCTGGCCGCCAAGGAGGCCGATGAGACCGAGCACGGCGTCATCGTCCAGGACACCGCCTGGGACGGCTACGAGGAGATTCCCTCCTGGATCATGCAGGGCTACGGCACCATGAGCTCCGAGGCCGCCGAGCAGCTCCGCGCCCTCGAGGTCAACCGTCCCACCCACGTGTTCGTCCAGGCCGGCGTGGGCTCGCTCGCCAGCTCCGTCGTGGGCTACTTCGCCAACCTGTTCCCCGGCTGCCCGCCCACGTTCGTGGTCATGGAGGCCGGCGCCGCCGACTGCCTGTACCAGAGCGCCAAGGCCGCCGACGGCGAGCCGCGCATCGTGGGCGGGGACCTTGAGACCATCATGGCCGGCCTTGCCTGCGGCGAGCCCAACACCATCGGCTGGGACATCCTGCGCAACCACGTCACCGCCTTCGTCAGCTGCCCCGACTGGGTGAGCGCCAAGGGCATGCGCATGCTCGCCGCGCCCCTGGCCGGCGACCCGGCCGTCACGTCCGGCGAGTCCGGCGCCGTGGGCATGGGCGTGGTCTCCACCATCATGGAGGACCCCGACTACGCCGACCTCAAGGAGGCCCTGGGCCTCGACGGCAGCTCCCGCGTGCTGCTCTTCTCCACCGAGGGCGACACCGACCCCGTCCGCTACCGCGAGGTGGTCTGGGGCGGCGCCTACCCGACCGAGGACATCGAGCGGTAGACATCCATCGCCAGAGTGTGGCCGGGCCGGCTGCGGGCCGGGTCCAGCCACCCCCCTTCGACCCTCCCAGACGCGAGGANGCCCGCACAGGCACCGGTCCCATAGCGAGGAGGAACTGCAGTGAACAAAGAGCTCGACTACCAGAAGATCAAGGACGCGGCCGAGGCGTACCGCCCCCAGATGACCGCCTTCCTGCGTGCCATGATCTCCAAGCCCAGCGAGAGCTGCGAGGAGGGCGAGGTCGTCGCTGTCATCAAGGCCGAGATGGAGAAGCTCGGCTTCGACGAGGTCAAGGTCGACGGACTCGGCAACGTCATGGGCTTCATGGGCGACGGCGACAAGATCATCGCCCTCGACGGCCACATCGACACCGTGGGCATCGGCAATATCNACAACTGNAACGCCGACNCCTACGAGGGCTATGAGACCGACGACGTCATCTACGGCCGCGGCGGCTCCGACCAGGAGGGCGGCGTCTGCTCCGCCACCTACGCCGCCAAGATCATGAAGGATCTCGGCCTCATCCCCGAGGGCTACAAGATCATGGTCGTCGGCACCGTCCAGGAAGAGGACTGCGACGGCATGTGCTGGCAGTACATCTACAACAAGGACGGCATCAAGCCCGAGTTCGTCATCTCCACCGAGCCCACCGACGGCGGCATCTACCGCGGCCACCGCGGCCGTATGGAGATCCGCGTGGACGTCAAGGGCGTCTCCTGCCACGGCTCCGCCCCCGAGCGCGGCGACAACGCCATCTACAAGATGGCCGACATCATCGCCGACGTCCGCGACCTCAACAACAACGGTTGCGACGAGTCCACCGAGATCCGCGGCCTCGTGAAGATGCTCGACCCCAAGTACAACCCCGAGCACTTCGAGGACGCCCGCTTCCNGGGCCGCGGCACCTGCACCGTCTCCCAGATCTTCTACACCTCGCCCTCGCGCTGCGCCGNNGCCGACTCCTGCTCCATCTCCATCGACCGCCGTATGACCGCCGGCGAGACCTGGGAGAGCTGCCTCCAGGAGATCCGCGACCTCCCCGCGGTGAAGAAGTACGGCGACGACGTCCAGGTCTCCATGTACAACTACGACCGTCCCAGCTGGACGGGCGAGGTCTACGAGACCGAGGCCTACTTCCCCACGTGGATCAACAAGGAGTCCGCGCCCCACGTGGCCGCCATGGTGGAGGCCCACAAGGCCCTCTTCGGCGACGAGCGCCAGGGACCCGACTGCGCCATGGACCTGCGTCACCGCCCCCTCGTGGACAAGTGGACCTTCTCCACTAACTGCGTGGCCATCCAGGGCCGCTACGGCATCCCCTGCGTGGGCTACGGCCCCGGCGCCGAGTCCCAGGCCCACGCCCCCAACGAGGTCACCTACAAGGACGACCTCGTGGCCGCCGCCGCCCTCTACGTGGCCTCCGTCAACCTCTACGACGGCGACGCCGTCTGCGAGTCCGCCACCGAGTTCCGCGCCGACAACCTCGGCACCGACAACGACGGCGAGTAAACCCGGTTCCCTGCGGCGGGGCCCTGCGGCCCCGCCGCCCCATCGACCACGAAGAAAGGCACCCATGGACNCTCAGCTTCAGAAGCTCATCGACAAGCTCGACACCCTCGACTNCTCGGACATGTACGAGAACGACTTCCTGNTCACCTGGGACAAGTCCAAGGACGACCTCGAGGCCNTCATCGCCGTCGCCAACGCCCTGCGCAACCTCCGCGAGCGCAACATCAGCCCGCGCATCTTCGACTCGGGCCTCGGCATCTCCATCTTCCGTGACAACTCCACCCGCACCCGCTTCTCCTTCGCGAGCGCCTGCAACATGCTCGGCCTGACCGTCCAGGACCTCGACGAGAAGAAGTCCCAGATCGCCCACGGCGAGACCGTGCGCGAGACGGCCACCATGGTCTCCTTCATGGCCGACGTCATCGGCGTCCGCGACGACATGTACATCGGCGAGGGCCACAAGTACCAGAAGGAGGTCATCGCCTCGGTCGACGAGTCCTACAAGGACGGNATNCTCAACCAGAAGCCGACGCTCGTCTCCCTCCAGTGCGACATCGACCACCCCACGCAGTCCATGGCCGACCTCCTCTACATCGCCGACCAGTTCGGCGGCGTCGAGAACCTCAAGGGCAAGAAGATCGCCATGTCCTGGGCCTACTCGCCCAGCTACGCCAAGCCCCTCTCCGTGCCCCAGGCCATCATCGGCCTCATGACCCGCTTCGGCATGGACGTCGTCCTGGCCCACCCCGAGGGCTACGACGTCATGCCCGAGGTCGAGGACGTGGCCCGCAAGAACGCCCAGGAGTCCGGCGGCACCTTCACCAAGACCAACGACATGGCCGANGCTTTCAAGGGCGCCGACATCGTGATCCCCAAGAGCTGGGCTCCGTTCGTGGGCATGGAGGAGCGCACCAAGCTCTACGCCGCCGGCGACTTCGACGNCATCGATGCCCTCGAGCAGAAGCTCCTCGAGCAGAACAAGCAGCACATGGACTGGGNGACNACCCNCGAGCTCANGGCCACCACCAACAACGCCATCTACATGCACCCGCTGCCCGCCGACATCGAGGGTGTCTCCTGCGAGCACGGCGAGGTCACCAACGACGTCTTCGAGGCGCACCGCGTGGGCATGTACAAGGAGGCCAGCTACAAGCCGTANGCCATCGCGNCNATGATCTTCCTGNCCANGTGCAAGGACCCGCAGGCCACCCTGCGCGCCCTCGACGCCGCCGACAAGCCCCGTCTCTTCCAGGAGAAGTAAGCTGGACCCACACGCCCGTGGGGCCTGAGGGTACATAGCTTCCACCGGGCCGGGCGCGACCGATCGTGCCCGGCCCGGTCTGTATGGGTCGGATCTTCCGGGGGAGGGAGAGGGATGAGGCCTTCGGTACATGCGTCGCTGGTGGACGGGGACGGTGCCCGGTTCTTCGGGCCGGGGCCCTGCCGGCTCCTGGAGGGCGTCGACCGCCTCGGGAGCCTCTCCGCCGTGGCGCGCGAGATGGGCATGAGCTACTCCAAGGCCAACCGCGTGGTCNAGAACGCCNAGCAGGCCTGTGGCTTCCCGCTGCTGGCCCGCCGCATCGGCGGCGCCGACGGCGNCTCGTCGGAGCTTACGCCCCGGGGCGCCGACCTCCTCGCGCGCTACCGCGCCTTCGAGGCCGCCTGCTCCGATGCCGCGGACGCCGCGTTCGCCTCGTGCTTCGAGGGGCTCTTCGGCATGCCCCGGTGCGCCTGTGTGGTGCTCGCCAACGGCCGCTCGGAGCGGTTCGGCTCCCAGAAGCTCCTCGCCGACCTCGACGGCCGGCCGGTGCTTGCGCACACGCTCGCAGCGCTGCCCGAGGGGCTCCTCGACACCGTGGTCGCGGCGGCCTCTGGGCCCGTCGCGGACCTCGCCGAGGGCCTGGGCCTCACCTGTGTGGCCCCCAACGGCCCCGACATCTCCGACTCCGTGAGGGCCGGCCTCTCCGCCGTGGGCGACGCGGCCGGCTGCCTCTTCGTCTGCGGCGACCAGCCCCGGCTCGCGCCCGGGGACGTCTTCGCCCTCGTTGCCTGNCACCAGGCCAACCCCGGCGCTGTCGTCCGGCTCGCGTCCCGCGGCGAGCCCGGCAACCCCGTGCTCTGGCCGCGCGACCTGTTCGGTGCCCTGGCCGGCGTCGAGGGGGACCGCGGNGGCGCCGCGCTCATCGCCTCCAGGCCCGACGTCGCCGCGCGCGTGGTGACCGTGGAGGCCCTGGGGCCGGAGTCCGTCGCCGACGTCGACACGCCCGAGGAGCTCCGGCGCCTCGGCTCCTGCCAGTGAAGGAGGACAAGCACACCATGCGACTCATCGCCGACCGCATCNTCGTCACCCCCGCCGGGCCCGTGCGGGGCGACCTCGTCCTGGACGGCGGCTCCATCGCCGACGTCGTCCCCGGCGGCGTGGCCTCGCGCGACGGCTTCGACGAGGTCTACGACGCGTCGGGCTGCTACGTCTATCCCGGTTTCATCGACGCCCACACCCACATGCAGTGCTGGACCGGCATGGACTGGACCGCCGACTCCTTCGAGACCGGCACCCGTGCGGCGGCCTGCGGCGGCACCACCACCATCGTGGACTACGCCACCCAGGACCGCGGCACCACCATGCCCGNCGCCCNGGCCGAGTGGCANCGCCGCGCCGACGGCACGTGCACGGCCAACTACGGCTTCCACATGGCCATCGCCGAGTGGAACGACGAGACCAAGGCCGACANCCCGGCCATGTNCGACGCCGGCGTGACCTCGTTCAAGACGTACTTCGCCTACGACCACCTGCGCCTCCCCGACGACCAGATGCGCGACGTCCTGGAGACGATAAGGCCCGGGGGCGGCATCCTCTGCGTCCACTGCGAGAACGGCGACCTCGTGGACAGCCTCCAGCGGCGCGTCTTCGACGCCGGCGTCACCGGCCCCGAGGGCCATCCCATGAGCCGACCGGCCATCTGCGAGGCCGAGGCGATCTCGCGCCTCATGTACCTCGCCGAGCTCTCCGGCGCCCGCGTCAACGTGGTGCACCTCTCCACGGCCCTGGGCCTCGAGGCCGTCGAGGCCGCCAAGGCCCGCGGCGTGGACGTGTGCGTGGAGTCGTGCCCGCAGTACCTCATCCTCGACGACACGTGTTTCCTCGAGCCCGACTTCCAGGGCGCCAAGTACGTCATGAGCCCGCCGCCCCGCAAGCCCCACGACCGCTCCGTGCTGCAGGACGCCCTGGTGGACGGCTCCATCGACACCCTGGCCACCGATCACTGCTCCTTCAACCTCTTCGGCCAGAAGGACCGCGGCGTCGGCGACTTCCGCAAGATCCCCAACGGCGGTCCCGGTGTGGAGCACCGGCCCGCCCTCATCCAAACCCTCTTTGCCGACGAGCTGGGTCCCGAGGACTTCTGCCGGGTCATGAGCGAGAACCCCGCCCGCNTGTTCGGCATGTATCCCGAGAAGGGCCGGCTGGCCGCCGGCTCGGACGCCGACGTCTGCGTGTGGGACCCCTCCGTGGCCTGGACCATCTCGGTCAAGAACCAGCACCAGGCCGTGGACTACACCCCCTACGAGGGCTTCGAGGCCCGGGGCATGCCCCGGTACGTGTTCGTCAACGGCGAGCTCGCTGCCGAGAACGGCGAGCCCACCGGCGCCAAGCCCGGCCTCTACGTGCCGCGCCACGCCGGCTGCGAGCCGCGTCGCGTCGACGACGGCCCCGAGGTCCCGTAAGGTCCCCGCGGCCGATGAGGCCGCTTTCCGTCCCGGTCATCCGCCCCGCCAGCCGGCGGGGGAGACAACGATAGGAGAACCCATGAACAACCGCGCCGTCACCACCGTCAACGCCCCCGCCGCCATCGGCCCCTACAGCCAGGCCGTGGCCGCCGAGGGTCTCTCGATCAACGTCTCGGGCCAGCTGCCCATCGACCCGGCCACCGGCGAGTTCGCCGGCNACNACATCGCCAGCCAGACCCGTCAGAGCCTCACCAACGTCAAGAACATCCTCNCNGAGGCCGNCGCCTCCAAGGCCGACGTGGTGGAGACCACCGTGCTGCTCACCGACNTCGCNGAGTTCGGCGCCATGAACGAGGNCTATNCCGAGTTCTTCTCCGAGCCCTTCCCGGCCCGCGCCGCCTTTCAGGTGGTGGCCCTGCCCAAGGGCGCCAAGGTCGAGATCAAGGCCGTGGCCCGCGTCTAGCGTGACAGCGGTGCCTGGCCCATCTGTCACTTCGCATATTTCATAATCTATGAAATCCCGGAGGCCCCGGGGAGCGGCGTGCAGCCGGCTCCCCGGGGCCTCCGCCCGATCGCTCCGGCCGGGATTCGGCCTTCTGGGACAGAAGTGCCCGGCCATTGGGACAGAAGTGTCCGGGTGGTGGGACGCCTGGCGGGTAGCCTAGAGCTCCCGCACGTGGTCGGCCCGCACGGACCCCGCTCCCACGCGGCCGGAGAAGCCGGCCTCCCGCAGGGCCGCCGCGAACCGCTCGGCCGCAGCCATGGCGGCGCCGTCGCCCGGATCAACCTGGTTCACGAGGACGNTGCCCGCAAGCCCCTCGGCGACCACGGCGCGGGCCACAANCTCCGGCGTGGCCTCGTCNAGCGGGGAGCCGCCCACCAGGCCGCAGAAGGTGTTGGGGCGGTGCACGGCCTCGACCACCGCGCGGCCGNANCCGNAGGCGCCCATCATGAGCACCGTCGGCCGCGCCCCCTCCGGCACCACGGGCTCCCAGGGGGCGTGGGCCTTGAGCGGCAGCCGCTTGGAGCCGTCGGCCTCCACGAGCACGTAATCGGCCGCCGACGCCAGCGCGGCGACGCCGCAGGAGGGCTCCGCGAGCTTGTCGCGCTCAGCCGGCGCGCCCACGCACACCGCCCGGTGGCGCTGGAGGGCCCGGGCCACCTCGTCGGGCGAGGCGTCGCCCAGGCACGGCATGCCGTCGAAGGGCAGTACGCGCGTGGTCGTGGCGAGCACCGCCGTGCCGGGGAGCGTCCGGGCGAGATGGGCGAGGAGCGACGACTTGCCGCCGCTCCCCACCACCGGCGTGACGCCCGGTGCCGTTCGAAGGAAGTCAAGAATATTCATCTGGTTGCCCCACATGGAGTCTGGTAGGTTCCCGACAGGGGGCGTCCACACCACCCCCTTGCGATATGTTCTNATTGAGACAACGAAACCTCCAGCCGTTAGGAGAGCGACATGCAGATCGACGCCCGCGGCATCACCTGCCCCAAGCCCGTCATCATGACCCTTCAGGCCCTCAAGGAGCTTCCCGCCGGGGAGGCCCTCGAGGTGCTCGTGGACGACGAGACCGCTCTGGGCAACCTCACCCGCCTCGCCTCCGAGAAGGGGTGCGCCCTCACGGTGACCGAGGCCGACGACCACACCGTCATGACACTCGTGCCCGAGGGCGCCGTCGAGGTCGCCTCCGCCGAGGAGGAGGCCGCCGCCATCTGCGACNCGCCGGCCACGGTGCCCTCGGTCTTCGCCTTCGGGTCCTCCTCCATGGGCCAGGGCGACCCCGAGCTCGGCCACATCCTCGTGAAGGGCCTCATCTACGGCCTCTCCCAGCAGGACCAGGTGCCCTCCTGCTGCCTGTTCTTCAACGACGGCGCCCGGCTCANCTGCGAGGGGAGCGACACCGTGGAGGATGTCCGCACCCTCGAGGAGCGCGGCTGCAGGATCCTCACCTGCGGTACCTGCCTCGACTTCCACCACCTTCGCGAGAAGCTCGCCGCGGGCGGCGTGACCAACCTCTACGAGATCGCCCAGATCCTGTCCGCCCAGCCGGGCGTGGTTACCGTTTAAGGNACTCCCGTCAAGGCACTTTCGTTTACCGGAAGATTCGCGGTGCCCTGTTTTCCAGCGGCCTGAAGTGGCAAAGGCCCTAGGGGACAGGGCACAGGCCCTGTCATCGTTATCTGCTCTTGAGAACAACGGGGAAGGGAAGTCCCATGCTCGTCTGTGTGCGTGGTGCCGGCGACCTCGCCTCCGGCATCGCCGTGCGCCTTCACCGGGCCGGCTGGCAGGTGGCCATGCTCGATATCGCGGAGCCCACGTCGGTGAGGCGCACGGTGTGCTTCTCCGAGGCGGTGCGGCTGGGCGAGACCCTCGTGGAGGACGTGCGCGGCGTGGCCGTGGCAGGCCCCGACGAGGTGGCGGCCGCGGTGGCCGCCGGCAACGTGGCCGTGATGGTGGATCCCGACGGCCGCTCCATCCCCGCGCTCGCCCCCGACGCCGTCGTGGACGCCATCCTCGCCAAGCGCAACCTCGGCACCGACCTCTCCATGGCCCCCATCGTCGTGGGCGTGNNCCCCGGATTCACGGCCCCCGACGACGTCGATGCTGCGGTGGAGACCCAGCGCGGCCACGACCTCGGCCGCGTCTACTATCGCGGCACCCCGGCCCCCAACACCGGCATCCCCGGGAACATCGGCGGCTACACCGTGGAGCGGGTGCTCCGCGCCCCGGCCGACGGCGTCTTCAGCGGCGTGGCGTCCATCGGCGACGTGGTGGCCGCCGGCGACGTGGTGGCCACGGTGGATGGCGTGCCCATGGAGGCCACCATCGACGGCGTGCTCCGCGGCCTGCTCCAGGACGGCCTGACCGTCTTCCGCGACATGAAGGCCGGCGACATCGACCCGCGCTGCGAGGTGTCCAACTGCTTCTCGGTCTCCGACAAGGCCCGGTCCGTCGCCGGCGNCGTCCTGGAGGCCCTGGACCACTTCCGCNCCCGCCCCCGCCGACCCAAGGGAGGGGAGTGACCGTGGCTGACCTCACCGACACCCTGCGCGACCCCCGCTTCGTGGGGGCCGTCGCCCGCTCCTTCGTCCAGGGCCGCCCCACGGTGGTGGCCGTGGTGCTGTCGTGCCGCGGCTCCATGCCCCGGGAGGCGTCTGCGGCCATGNCCTANGTGGGCGACGGCTTCATCGGCACCGTGGGCGGCGGCAAGGTAGAGGCCATGGTGCAGGAGCGCTGCCTCGCGGCGGCCGACGGCACCGGCCCCGCCGACGACCTCACCTGGTACACCCACGCTATGACCGCCATGGCCTGCGGCGGCGACGCCCTCGTGGGCATCCACCGGCTGGTGCCGGCCGACGCCGTGTTCCTCGACCGCCTGCTCGACGCCCTCGACGCGGGCGCGGGCCACTGGCTCGAGGCCGCGTGGCCCGAGGAGGGCCCGGCCGCGCTCGCGGTGCGCGACGGGGCGCCGGACGTCCCGGGCCCGGTGTCCCCGGGGGCCAACGACACCCTCTGGTACCCTGAGGCCCGCACCTACGTGGAGCGCCCCGTTGCTGACCCCGTGGTCTACGTCTTCGGCGCCGGCCACGTCTCTGCCGCCCTCGTGCCCGCGCTCTCGGCCGTGGGCTTCACCTGCGAGGTGGCCGACGACCGCCCGGCCCTCGCCGTCCCCGACCGGTTTCCCGAGGCCCGCGCCGTGCGCTGCGGCGACTTCGTGGAGGTGGCCCGGGGCCTCCCCATCGGCCCGCGCGACTACGTGGTGGTCATGACCCACGGCCATGTGGCCGACCTCGACGTGCTCAAGGCCGCCATGGGCCGCCACCCCACCTACGTGGGGTGCATCGGCAGCCGCTCCAAGCGCCGCCTGTTCGACGAGGAGCTCCTCTCCGCCGGCATCCCGGCGCCCGAGGTGGCCGCCNTGCACCTGCCCATCGGCGACGACATCGGCGCGGTCACTCCCGCCGAGATCGCCGTGTCGGTGTGCGCCGAGATGGTGCGCCACCGCGCCGGCGGCCCCCACCACCGCCCGTAGCCAGGTTCCCAACCTGTGCCGCAGGGGCCGTGGTTCCCATAGAAAGGACCCATCCATGAAGCCAGTCACCCGTCGCGCCTTCTGCGCCTCCGCCGCCGTCGCAGCCGGCACCATCGCCGGCTGCGGGCGGTCCCAGGACGAGGCCGACGACGCCGCGTCCGACGCCGGTCAGGGCACGGCCGACGACGCTGAGAAGGAACTCGTGGTCTTCGCCGCCGCCTCCCTCACCGAGTCGCTCGCCAGGATCGGCGAGCTCTTCGCCGAGGAGAACCCCTCGCAGCCCAGCTTCAACTTCGACTCCTCGGGCACCCTCAAGACCCAGATCCNGGAGGGCGCCTCCTGCGACGTGTTCATCTCGGCCGCCCAGANGCAGATGAACCAGCTCGAGGCCGGCAACGAGGCCAACACCGAGAACCTCGACCTCGTGGAGCCCGGCACCCGCCTCGACCTCCTCGAGAACAAGGTCGTGCTCGTGGTGCCCGACGGCAACCCCGCCGGCATAGACTCCTTCGAGANCATGGCCCGGAAGCTCGCCTCCGGTGACGTCGTGCTCGCCATGGGCAACGAGGACGTTCCCGTGGGCCAGTACACCCAGAAGATCCTCGCCTACCTCGAGCTCGACGAGAGGCGGCTCGCCGACGCCGGCCGCATCACCTACGGCTCCAACGTCAAGGAGGTCACCACGCAGGTGAGCGAGGCCGCCGTGGGCTGCGGCATCGTCTACGCCACCGACGCCTACTCCGCCGGCCTCGACTCCGTGGCCGAGGCCACCGAGGAGATGTGCGGCAAGGTGGTCTACCCCGCCGCCGCCATCAAGGGCGCCGCGCACCCGGACGACGCCGAGAGNTTNCTCGAGTTCTNCCGCGGCCCCAAGGCCTCCGCGGAGGTCGAGGCCGTGGGCTTCACCCCGCTCGCGGGGTAGGGAGGACGCGCCATGGACCTCTTCCCCCTCCTCAACTCGCTGAGGATCGCCGCCATCGCCACGGTGGCGGTCTTCTTCCTGGGCATCGGGCTCGCGGACCTCGTGGCCCGCGCCCCGCGGTGGCTCAAGGGGGTCCTGGACGTGGTGCTCACCCTGCCGCTCGTCCTGCCGCCCACGGTGGTGGGCTACCTGCTCCTGCNCGTCCTGGGGCCCAGGCGGCCCCTGGGCGGGTGGCTCCTCTCCACCTTCGACCTCAGGCTGGTCATGACGTGGTACTCGGCGGTCTTCGCCACCATGGTGGTGAGCTTCCCGCTCATGTACCGCACGGCCCGCGGCGCCTTCGAGGGATTNGACNAGCGGCTGGCCCAGGCCGGGCGCACGCTGGGCAAGTCCGACGCGTGGGTGTTCTGGCGCGTGAAGCTGCCCGCCTGCGCCCCCGGCATCGTGGCCGGGGCCGTGCTCGCCTTCGCCCGCGCGCTGGGCGAGTACGGCGCCACCTCCATGGTGGCCGGCTACATCCCCAACCAGACGGCCACCATCTCCACCACGGTCTACCAGCTGTGGCGCACCGGCGACGACGCCGGTGCCCTCAGCTGGGTGCTCGTCAACCTGGCCATCTCGGCCGTGGTGCTCATGGCCATGAACATGTTCGAGCGGCGCGCCCGCGCCCGGAAGGCGGCGTGACATGGCCCTCGACGTGTCGGTGAGGAAGGACCTCGGGTCGTTCAGGCTCGACGTGGAGTTCTCCCTGGAGGGCGACGGCGTGCTCGCGCTGCTCGGCCCCTCGGGCTGCGGTAAGTCGCTCACGCTCGGCTGCATCGCCGGCACCGTGCACCCCGACGACGGCCGCATCGTGCTCGACGGCCGCACGCTCTTCGACTCCGAGGNCGGCGTCGACCTCCCGCCCCAGNATCGCCGCGTGGNCTACCTCTTCCAGAACTACGCGCTCTTCCCCACGATGACGGTGCTCCAGAACGTCATGTGCGCCGTGCCGGTGCCCGGCCTCAGGGGCGCCGCCGCCCGCCGCCGGCGCCGCGAGGCGGCCGAGGCGCAGCTCGCGGCCATGGAGCTCTCGGGCCTCGAGGACCGCANGCCCTCCCAGCTCTCCGGCGGCCAGCAGCAGCGCGTGGCCCTCGCCCGCATGCTTGCGAGCGAGCCTGCCCTCGTGCTGCTCGACGAGCCGTTCTCGGCCCTGGACGGCCACCTGCGCTGGACCCTCGAGATGGCGTTGGCCGACACCCTCCGGGGCTTTCCCGGCGGCACCGTCTACGTGAGCCANGACCGCGACGAGGTCTACCGCCTCTGCGACCAGGTGTGCGCCGTCGACCGCGGCGTGTCGGACCCGGCGGTGCCCACCAAGCGCTTCTTCGAGGAGCCCGGCACCCGGGCGGCGGCCGTCATCTCCGGTTGCAAGAACATCTCGGCCGCCCGCGCCACGGGGTCCCACGAGGTGGCCTGCGACGACTGGGGCGTCACGCTCGCGTGCGCGGGGGAGGCCGGGCCGGCCACCGACTACGTGGGGCTGCGCGCCCACTACTTCTCCGTGGAGGGGAGCGAGAATCCCATCCCATGCACCGTGGACCGCGTGATCGACAGCACGTTCTCCACCATCGTGATGCTCTCCACCCGGGGGCCCGGGAAGATTCGCTACGAGCTGGACAAGGACGCCTGGGCGGCCCTGGGCGACCCGGACCGGCTCACGCTGAACATCGCCCCCGAGCACGTCATGCCGCTCGCGGACCGCCGTGTCCGCTTCCAGGGAGGTGCCCATGCTTGACGAGACCGGTCGCTCCATCACCTACCTGCGTCTCTCGGTGACCGACCGATGCAACTGCCGCTGCNGCTANTGCATGCCGGCCGCCGGAGTGGAGAAGGTCTGCCATTCCGACGTCATGGGCCTCGAGGAGATGGCCGTCGTGGTCGCCGCCTGCGCGAGGCTCGGCGTCACGAAGGTGCGCATCACCGGCGGCGAGCCGCTGGCCCGCCTGGGCGTGGAGCGCCTCGTGGCCATGGTGCGCTCGGTGCCGGGCATCGAGGAGGTGGCCATGACCACCAACGCCACGCTGCTCGCGCCCAAGGCCCGCGCCCTGGCCGATGCCGGCCTCGACCGTGTGAACGTGAGCNTCGACTCCCTGGACCCGGACCGCTACCGCGCCATCACCCGCACGGGGAGCCTCGACGACGCCCTCGCCGGCCTGGCCGCGGCGCGGGAGGCGGGCCTCGGCCCCGTCAAGGTCAACGCCGTGCTCATGGGCGGCGTCAACGAGGCCGACATCCGCCCCCTGGCGGGCCTCGCCAGGGACGGTGCCGTCGCCTCGGTGCGCTTCATCGAGCTCATGCCCATCGGCGAGGCGGCGTCGTGGCCGAGGGCCTCGTTCGTCNCCGCGGAGCGCGTGCTCGAGGAGCTCCCAGATCTCGCCCCCGTGGGTGCGGACGGCGTGAGCGAGACCTTCTCGGCCCCGGGCTGGCGCGGCACCGTGGGCCTCATCAGGCCCATGAGCCACCGGTTCTGCTCCGGGTGCAACCGCATCCGGGTCACGGNCGACGGCATGCTCAAGGCCTGCCTGCANTCCGGGCGCGAGGTGCCGCTCCGGGGCCTGGCCCCCGACGCCCTCGTGCGCGTCATCGCCGACGAGATCCACCGCAAGCCCGAGCGCCACGCCATGGACGCCGACCACGCCAGCCAGAGCGCCCGGGCCATGAACGCCATTGGAGGTTGAACCTTGAACGACCTGACCCACGTGAACCGGCAGGGGCGCGCCCGCATGGTGGACGTCTCTGCCAAGGACGCCACCCTGCGCCGCGCCCGCGCCGCGGGCAAGGTGCTCATGGCGCCGTCGACCCTGGAGCTCGTGCGCACCGGCGGTACCAAGAAAGGCGACGTGCTCGCCGTGGCCCAGGTGGCCGGCATNCAGGCCGCCAAGCACTGCTGGGAGCTCGTGCCCATGTGCCACCAGGTGGNGCTCACGGGAGTGGACATCTCCTTTTCGCTCGAGGAGGACGGCGTCGCCGTCGAGGTGGTGTGCACCTGCCGGGGCGAGACCGGCGTGGAGATGGAGGCGCTNTGCGCGGCGTCCGTGGCGGGGCTCACCATCTACGACATGTGCAAGGCNCACCAGCGANACATGGTCATAGCAGACGTTCGCCTCCTCGAGAAGGACGGCGGGAAGAGCGGGCACTTCGTGAGGGAGGACGGACGATGAGCGACGTCAGGGGCACCGTGGCGGCCACGAGCATCAGCACCGAGAAGGGCACGCGCAAGCGCCCCCAGGAGTCCATCGGGCTCGTCGTGGGCTCCGGCGTGGAGGGCGACGCCCACGCGGGCGCCTGGCACCGCCAGGTGAGCCTGCTTCCCGACGAGTCCGTGGACCGCATGCGCGGCCGCGGGTTCGAGCTGTCCGCCGGCGACTTCGCCGAGAACATCCTCACCCGGGGCATCGCCCTCCACGAGCTGCCCGTGGGCACCCTGCTCGAGGTGGGCGACGCCGTCCTGGCCGTCACCCAGATCGGCAAGACCTGCCACAACGACTGCGAGATCCGTCGCACCGTGGGCATGTGCGTCATGCCCACCGACGGCATCTTCGCCGTCGTGGTGCGCCCCNGCACCGTGCGNCCGNGCGACGCCGTCTCCGTCATCCAGATCTAAGGGGTAGAGCCATGAAGACGATCCCGACCGAGGAGGCCGTCGGCCACGTCCTCGTGCACGATATGACCCAGATCGTCCCCGAGGGGCCGGAGCGCTACAAGGGCCCCCGGTTCCGCAAGNGCCACGNNGTGGCCGAGGAGGACGNCCCCGTCCTGCTCTCCATGGGCAAGCGGTTCCTCTACGTCTGGGAGATGGAGCCGGGCATGCTCCACGAGAACGACGCCGCCGAGCGCCTGGCCGCCCTCTGCATGGGCCCCGGCGTCTCCCGCGACGGCGACCCCAGCGAGGGCAAGATCGGCCTCTCCGCCGCCCGCGACGGCGTGCTGCTCGTGAACTCCGCGCGCCTCATGGCCGTGAACTCCGTGCCCGACGTCATGGTGGCCACCCGCCGCGGCGGCTTCGCCGTGTCGGAGGGCGACGCCGTGGCCGGCACCCGCGTGATCCCGCTCGCCGTGGCCTCCTCGGTGCTCGACGAGGCCGAGGCGGCCGCCGCGGGCGAGTCCCTCCTCGAGGTGCTCCCCTTCACGCTCCGGACAGCCGCCGTCGTGGCCACCGGCTCCGAGGTGGCCTCCGGGCTCATCGAGGACCGCTTCACGCCCGTGGTGGAGGGCAAGCTCGCGGCGTTCGGCATCGAGACCGTCTCGGTGTCGACGCCCGGCGACGACATGGACGACGTCATGGCCGCCATCCTCGACGCCAAGGCCTCCGGCGTGGACATCGTGGTGTGCACCGGTGGCATGTCGGTGGACCCCGACGACAACACCCCGGGCGCCATCCGCCGCAGCGGGGCCGAGGTCGTCACCTACGGCGCCCCGGTGCTCCCGGGCGCCATGATGTGCCTGGCGTACTTCGACGACGGCACCCCCGTGGTGGGACTCCCCGGCTGCGTCATGTACGCCGACTCCACGATCTTCGACCTCGTGCTGCCGCGCATCGCGGCCCGCGTGCCCCTGACCCGTGAGGACTTCGTGTCCATGGGGGAGGGCGGCCTCTGCCTGCGCTGCAAGCCGTGCACCTATCCCCACTGTCCCTTCGGCCGCTGACCCCCGCCTGTCCCGCCACCCGGACACTTCTGTCCCAATGGTCGGGCACTTCTGTCCCACCTCGCGACCTGCGACC
>NZ_CAJMXC010000003.1:0-65469 GCF_905219715.1 Olsenella sp. CU969 | reverse complement strand
ACCCCGGCTCCCCGGCGACGGGGCCGAGGCCGACGTGCGCGTCACCAAGACCGCCGACAACCTGAGCAGGGACGACGGCACCACCCGGGTGGGCGACACGGTGCGCTACGCCGTCAAGGTGGAGAACGTCGCCGAACAGACCGCCTGGTACGACGTGGTCGTGGCCGACAGGCTCCCCGTGGGCCTCGAGCCCGTGGCGGGCTCCATCTCGCTCACCGGCCCCGACGGGGTCCGCCGCGTGGTTCCCGACGACGCCTACGACCCCGCCACCCGCCGTCTCGCCGTGACCGCCGGAGACCTGCACGGGCCCGCCGCGGCCACCCTCGTCTTCGACGTGACCGTCACCGACGGGGCTGTGGGCGCCGACGTGGGCAACGTGGCCGACGCGTTCGGCACCACCCCCGCCGACGTCGACCTCGACGCGGTGGCCCCGGGCGCCCAGCGCCCCGCGGGCGGGGAGCCCTTCGTGCCGTCGGACGGTTGGGACGCGTGGCTTGCCGGCAGGTCCCCCGTCTCCAACCCGGATCCGGCCTACCCCGACGGCGTCGGCGCTTCCGGCGGCGTTCTCCCGTCGGACGACGGCGTCTCCGGCGGCGCCCCAGGCGCATCCACCCTGCCCGCCACGGGCTCCGGGCATCCCGGGACCCTGCTGCCCGCCACCTCCGACGTCGCCTCCATGGTGCCGGCGCTCGCGGGCGCGGCCACGGCCGGCACCCTCTGCCTCGCCCTCGTCCTGAGAAGGAGGCGCTAGGGGAGGGGACCCGGCGGTTCCTGCAGAGGGGGGGCGGTCGGCCATCGGCCCGGCCGCCCCCTTTCTCCGCGCGGGGGGCTGGCTGCCTGGGCGGCCGACGCCATTTGCTAGAATCCCATGAGCATGAGCGATCCGGCCCCTGTGGGGGCCGTCACCGAGAAGGAGTCTTCCATGGGCGACCACAGCGAGCACGAAGGGCGCGTCCCCGTCTACGACGCGGGCGCCATCGAGGAGAAGTGGCAACGCGTCTGGGAGGAGCGGGGCCTCTTCCGCGCCGCCGACGACGGCCGTCCCAAGAAGTACGTCCTCGAGATGTTCCCGTACCCCTCGGGCGACCTCCACATGGGCCACGCCCGCAACTACACCATCGGCGATGCCATGGCGCGCCAGGCCCACATGCAGGGTTTCGATGTTCTGCACCCCATCGGGTTCGACGCCTTCGGCCTCCCTGCGGAGAACGCCGCCATCAAGCACCGCACGCAGCCCGCCAAGTGGACCTACGGCAACATCGACCAGGCCGTGGCCACCATGCGCCGCATGGGGTTCTCCTACGACTACGACCGCATGGTGAGGACCTGCGACCCCTCCTACTACCGCTGGGGGCAGTACCTCTTCCTCAAGATGTGGGAGAAGGGCCTCGTCGACCGCCGCACGTCGCCGGTCAACTGGTGCCCCACCTGCAACACCGTGCTCGCCAACGAGCAGGTCACCGAGGGGCACTGCTGGCGCTGCGGCACCGTGCCCGAGCGCCGGGAGCTCACCCAGTGGTACCTCAAGATCACCGACTACGCCGAGGAGCTCCTCGACGACATCGACCGCCTCGACCGCTGGCCCGAGCGCGTGAGGCAGATGCAGCGCAACTGGATCGGCAAGTCCGAGGGCGCCGAGATCGACTTCGCCCTGGCCAACGCCTCCGGCGAGCCCACCGACCTCAAGATCACGGTATTCACCATGCGCCCCGACACGCTCTTCGGCGCCAGCTTCTTCCTGCTCGCACCCGAGTACCCGCTGGTCCACGAGCTCGTGGACGGCACGGAGTACGAGGGGGCCGTGCAGGAGGTCATCGACATCGCCGAGGCCACGAGCGCGGTGGACCGCCAGTCCAGCGAGGTGGAGAAGCACGGCGCCTTCACGGGCCGCTACATGGTAAACCCGGTCAACGGCCGGCTCCTGCCCATCTGGGTGGCCGACTACGTCATCACCGACTACGGCACCGGCGCCGTCATGGGCGTCCCCTGCGGCGACGAGCGCGACTTCCAGTTCGCCCGCAAGTACGGCCTGCCCGTCCCGCCGATCATCCTCGAGGAGGACGACCCGCTCTTCGCCGAGCTCTCCGGCTAGGAGGACCTCGTGGTGACCGACGTGCCCTGGGACCACGCCATGGACGCCGAGGGCGTCATGGTGCAGTCCGGCCCGATCACGGGCATGCGCGGCGGCAAGCGCTACGAGGCCGCCAAGGCCGTCGTCGACCTGCTCGCGGAGCGCGGGCTCGCCCGCGAGGCCGTGAACTTCCGCCTNCGCGANTGGCTCATCAGCCGCCAGCGGTACTGGGGCAACCCCATCCCGGCCGTCCACTGCGAGCACTGCGGCATCGTGCCCGTGCCGGAGGACCAGCTGCCCGTGACGCTGCCCGAGGGCCTGGACCTCGCGGCGGGGGAGACCCTGGCCGAGTGCCCCGAGTTCTACGAGACCACGTGCCCCGTGTGCGGCGCCCCGGCCCGCCGCGAGACCGACACCATGGACACCTTCACGGACTCCAGCTGGTACTACCTGCGCTACTGCGACCCGCACAACGACCACGAGCCCGTGGGCCGCGCGGCGGCCGACCGCTGGATGCCCGTGGACAACTACATCGGCGGCATCGAGCACGCCATCCTGCACCTGCTCTACTCGCGCTTCTGGACCAAGGTCATGCGCGACCTCGGCATGGTCTCGTGCGACGAGCCCTTCACCGACCTGCTCTGCCAGGGCATGGTCAAGGACGAGAACGGCGAGGTCATGTCCAAGTCCAAGGGCAACGTCGTGGCGCCTGCGAGCGTCATCGAGCCCTACGGAGCCGACACCATGCGCCTCGCCATCCTGTTCATCGCGCCGCCGGAGAAGGACTNCGACTGGGACCCCCAGGCCGTGGCCGGCTGCAACCGCTTCCTCAAGCGCGCGTGGAAGAGCGTGTGGGAGGCCTCATGCTCCGCGACGCCGGGCGCCGAGCCCTCCATGGACGCGCTCGACGACGAGGGCAGGAAGCTCCTGCGCGCCGTGCACCGCCTGGGCATCAAGTGCACCGACGACTACGGGCGCAGGCAGTACAACACCGCCATCTCGGCGCTCATGGAGCTCGTGAACGCCGGCAACGCCTACCTCGCCGCCACGGCCCCCGGGGAGCGCGACGGCGCCCTCATGGCCCGCTATGCCCACGACCTCGTGGCCATGCTCTCGCCCGTCTGCCCCCACTGGGCCGACGAGCTCGCCTCCGAGGCCCTCGGCATGGAGGGCTCCATGTACGACGAGCCGTGGCCCACGTTCGATGCCGACCTCACCCGCGAGGACACCGTCGAGATCGTCGTCCAGGTGCTCGGCAAGATCCGCGCCCGCATCCAGGTGGCGCCCGACGCGCCCCGCGAGGNGCTCGAGCNCGCGGCGCTCGAGGCCGTGGCCCCCCAGCTGGAGGGCAAGGACGTCGTCAAGGTGGTCGTCGTTCCCGGNAAGCTGGTGAACGNCNTCGCCAGGTAGCANGCCGCAGGGCCCGTCCCATCGGGACGGGCCCTTTTTCGTTCCCTCTGCCCATGCGCGACGCCCCCGAATTTCCCGGAACCGCGCAAATTCGATATATTGGCTGAAAGATATCGGCGAACACCGGCCGCCCCCGGGACCATGGGACCGGGGGAGGGGCCGTCAGGAGGTCCCCCATGAAGTGCCCCCAATGCGGTAAGGACCTTGGAAGCGACCTGCTCCCCGCGCGCTGCCCCGACTGCGGGGCCAACCTCCGCGACCCGGCCCTCGTCTCCGGGTCCCAGGACGCCGGCGCCTCCCGCCGCTCCGTCGAGGGGCTCACGGGCATCGGGAAGGGGAGCACCAAGGACCGCGGCCGCCACAGGGTCCAGCTCGCCCTCGCCGTCCTGATCGTGGCCGTGTTCTGCGTCGGCGTCGTCTGGATGGTGCGGTGGGCCCAGGGGACCCTCAACCGGGTGCCCGACGTCGTGGGCTGGCGCTACGAGCGCGCCGAGAAGGAGCTCAAGGCCCTCGGCTACGACGTGGAGCGCGAGGACGTGGCCACCAAGGACGCCTCCGCCGGCATCGTCGTCTCGGCCGACGTCCCCGAGGGGGGCTCCGGCACCGCCCGGCTCCAGGTGGCCACGGCGCGCACGATGCCCGACGTCGCCGGCATGGGGCTCGAGGAGGCGGAGGCGGCCCTCGACGGGGCGGCCATCCCCTACGCCGTGGAGGAGCGCACGGGGGACGGCGAGGACGGCCGGGTCCAAGGGGCGTCGCTCGAGGCGGGGCGCGAGGTGGTGGGCGACACCACCGTCACCCTCTACGTGACCAGGCTGCCGCGCGTGCCCGACGTCATGGGCAAGACCCGCCAGGAGGCCGTCGCGGCCCTCTCCGAGGCCGGCCTCGGCTACGAGGTGGAGAGCGTCCCCCACGAGGACGGCAAGGCCGTGGGCACCGTCGTCTCGGTGGACCCGGCGGTCGGTACCGCTGTCAAGCCGGGCGACAAGGTGAGGATCGGCGTGGTGTCCCAGCGCAAGAGCCTCTCCCAGGCCACGGCGGAGCAGGCGGTGGCGGCCGTGTACGACGCGGCGTCCCCCGGCGACTCCATCGGCTCCGCGCTCTCCGCGCTTCTCTCGCCCGAGTCGCCCTTCGCCGGCAAGGGCGCCCACGAGGTCTGGTACGGCATGGTCAAGGCGGCCNGCGNCCACNAGGGCGTGGACGCGCGGATCCAGTCGCTGCCGCGGTCGGTGAGCTCCGCCTCCATCGACGTGTCCGACGACGGCTCCTCGGCGGAGGCCCGCGTGTCGGTGCACTGGGACTGGACGTCCCTGGGCGACGGCTACCAAGGCGTGACGTCCGACGACCTCCACACGGTCACCATGACCTTCGACGACGAGGGCCGGCTCCTGACGTTCTNCGACNCCCAGACCNATGTCCCGGCCTACCGGGTGGANTCCTGACCCTCGATTGTGGAGACTTGACGGTCATCGGCGCCCCATGCCATACTGGGCACCGTAAACATGCAGTTCAATCGGGAAGTGGGAGCGTTCGTCGCCCCGCTTCCTTTTTTTGGGAAGGTGGGCCATGGCTGTCAAGGACATCAGGTCGCGGCTTCTGGAGGCCCTCGAGGCCGAGGCTGCCGCCCACGGGGCGGACATCGTCGACGTCGAGGTGGCCGGTGCGTCCAAGGCGCCCGTCGTCCGGGTTCGCGTCGACCGGGCCGAGCCCGGCGAGCCCGTCTCCCTCGACGAGGTGGCCTCCCACAACGGGTGGGTCGGCGACGTCGTCGAGGCGCTCGACCCCTTCCCGGGCTCCTACACCCTCGAGGTCTCCTCGCCGGGCCTCGACCGGCCCCTGCGCCGCCCTGCCGACTTCGAGCGCTTGNTCGGCGAACCCGTGCAGGTGCGCATGGCGGGCCACGGGGGNCGCCGCACNTNCACCGGCACCCTNATGGGCCTCNAGGGCGACGACGTCGTCGTGGAGTGCGACGACGGTACCCACGCCCTNCCCCTCGCCGACGTCCAGTCGGCCNAGCTGAGGCCCGTCTTCTAGGGCGCGGGCTCCCCGGAGCCAACGCCCGTTTTCCCAGCCACCCACAAGAGGAAGGGGTGNCGCAGATGGCCGCCACCCACGACAACGAGAAGAACAACGAGATGATGGAGGCCCTCATGGCGCTCTGCCATGAGAAGCACATCGACGAGCTCTACCTGCTCGACCGCCTCGAGCAGTCGCTCGCCAAGAGCTACGCCGACCTCGACCCCGACCGCTTCCCCGACGGCGCCAAGGTCACCATCGACTGCACATCGGGCCGGTTCTTTCTCTACCGTCTGGTCGCCGAGGGCGAGCCCGACCCCGAGACCGGCGAGTACACCGAGTTCCGCGAGGAGGCCGTGGACGACCCCGGCATCTCNCGCATCGCCGCCCTCCACGCCAAGAGCGAGATCGCGGCCATCACCCGCAACGCCGCCCGCCAGATGATCTACGAGGAGTTCTCGGAGCGCGTCGGTGACATCATCACCGGCACCGTCATCCAGTCGGTCCCCGACTNCACCATCATCAAGATCCGCGAGGGCATCGAGGCCGAGCTCCCGCACTTCGACCTCCGCAAGAACAACGAGGAGCGCCAGGAGCGCAACGAGCGCCCCGCCGGCGAGCGCTACCGCCACGGCGACCGCATCAAGGCCCTCATCATCGAGGTCCGCGACCCGCAGGCCCGCATCCAGCCCGTCCGCGGCGAGTTCTCCCGCCCCTCCATCGTGGTCTCCCGCTCCCACCCCGACCTGCTCCGCCGCCTCTTCGAGCTCGAGGTCCCCGAGATCTACGACGGCGTGGTGGAGATCGAGTCCATCGCCCGCGAGCCCGGCCGTCGCTCCAAGGTGGCCGTGAGCTCCCTGGACGACCGTCTCGACCCCGTGGGCGCCTGTGTCGGCCCCAAGGGCAGCCGCGTGCGCACCGTGGTCTCCGAGCTCCGCGGCGAGCGCGTCGACGTCGTGCTCTGGAGCGACGACCCCGCCAAGCGCGTGGCCAACGCCCTGTCGCCCGCCAAGGTGACCCGCGTCATCGTCGACCCCGAGCACACCTACGCCACGGTGATCGTGCCCGACGACCAGCTCTCCCTGGCCATCGGCAAGGAGGGCCAGAACGCCCGGCNCGCCGCGCGCCTCACCGGTTACCATATCGACATCAAGAGCGAGGGNATCGCCCGCGACCTCATNGNGAAGATGCGCAAGAAGGCCGAGGCCGCCGAGGACCTCATCGANCAGGACCAGGAGCAGCCCGCCACGCGTTGCGCCCACGTCTCCGAGAATGGGACGCAGTGCCGCAACATGGCCCGGCCCGGCTCCAAGTACTGCGGCGTCCACGAGGCCGCCGCGGAGGGGGAGAGCCTCCTCGACCGCGAGTACGACGCGATCGACACGTCCGATGACCCCGATTCCCTGATCTAAGGCGCATCAGGTCCCCGTCGTTCAGGTTCCAGGAAGGTTAGGTTGCATGGCAAAGACGCGCGTCAGCNAANTCGCCAAGNAGTNCNGCANCACGAGCAAGGAGATGCTCTCCCATCTCAAGGACATGAAGANTCCGGCGNAGTCCGCGTCGTCGNCCCTNGAGGACGCCTACGTCTCCATGGTGCGCAAGAAGCTCGCCCCCCAGCTCAAGGCCCGCGAGNAGGAGCTCCGCGCCGCCCAGGAGGCCGAGGAGGCCGCCCGTAGGGCAGAGGAGGAGGCCCGNCGCGCCGCCGAGGAGNCCGCCCGCCNCGAGGTCGAGGAGCNCCGCCAGCGCGAGCGCGCCGAGGAGGAGCGCCGCCGCGCCGAGGAGGAGGCCNGCCGCGNCGCCGAGGAGGCCAAGGCCGCCGAGGAGGAGCGCCGCCGCGCCGAGGAGGCCGAGCGCAACCGCGTGAAGGACACCGCGCCCAAGAGCATGCCCAAGTTCACCAGCCTGCTGGAGCAGATCGCCCAGCAGGAGGAGGTGCTCAAGCAGAAGAAGGAGGAGGAGGCCAAGCGCCNCGAGGAGGACAAGGCCAAGCGCGCCTCGCGCCCCCAGGAGCGCCGCGGCGGCGGCCGTCAGGACCGTCGCGGGCCGGCCGCCATGGACGTGGCCCCCTCGCCGGAGAAGGCCGCGGCCTCCAACCGGCACAACAAGCGCCACCACGGCCNCGAGGGCCCCGACGAGGACCGCTACAGCCGCATGGCCCGCTCCGCCGAGGAGTACAACCGCGAGCGCGTCCTCGAGGACGCCCGCGCCTCCGTCGAGGAGNCCAGCCGCGAGTCCACCGGCCGCCGCAAGAAGNGCAAGGAGCACAGGAAGGCCCAGGCCGCCCAGGCGGCCAAGGAGCAGGCCATCCAGGAGGCCCTGGCCAACGACCAGGACATCTCCAAGCTCGACGTCGTGAAGGTGCCGCAGGGCGCCACCGTGGCCGAGCTCGCCGACCTCCTCGACATCCCGGCCTCCGACATCGTCAAGCGCCTCTTCCTGCTCGGCACCCCGCTCACCATGACCCAGTCGATNTCCGACGAGCTCATCGAGCTCGTGGCCGACGACCTGGGCCGCGAGGTCAAGGTCATGACCAAGGAGGAGGAGAACTCCTTCACGTTCTACGACGACCCGGCCGACCTCCTGCCGCGCGCCCCCGTGGTCACCGTCATGGGCCACGTCGACCACGGCAAGACCTCCANCCTCGACGCCATCCGCCACACCGGCGTGGCCGAGGGCGAGGCCGGCGGCATCACCCAGCACATCGGCGCCTCCCAGGTGAAGATCAACGGCCGCACCATCACCTTCGTCGACACCCCCGGCCATGAGACCTTCACCGCCATGCNCGCCNNCGGCGCCANGGTGACCGACATCGTGGTCCTGGTCGTGGCCGCCGACGACGGCGTCATGCCCCAGACCATCGAGTCGATCAACCACGCCAAGGCCGCCGGCGTGCCCATCGTCGTGGCCGTCAACANGATCGACCGCGACGACGCCAACCCCGANCGCGTGCNCCNGGAGCTCACCGAGTACGGCGTCATCCCCGAGGAGTGGNGCGGCGAGANCATGNTCGTCAACATCTCCGCCAAGAAGAACATGGGCATCGACGAGCTGCTCNAGACCNTCCNGCTCCNAGCCGACGTCCTCGAGCTCAAGGCCAACCCCAACNCCTTCGCCTCCGGCTACGTCCTCGAGGCCAAGCTCGACCGCGGCCGNGGCTCGGTGGCCACGCTGCTGGTCAACCGCGGCACNCTCCACGTGGGCGACGCCCTGGTCGCCGGCATGAGCTACGGCCGCGTCCGCGCCATGCTCGGCCAGAACGGCCAGCCCGTCACCGAGGCCGGCCCGTCCGACCCGGTGGAGATCCTGGGCCTGTCCTCGGTGCCCGCCGCCGGCGACGAGTTCCGCGTCTTCCAGGACGAGCGCGACGCCCGCGACCTCGCCGAGTCCCGCTCCCTCAAGGCCCGTATCGAGGAGCAGAACAAGGTCAAGCACGTCACCCTCGAGAACCTCTTCGACACCATGGAGGACGCCGAGGTCAAGGAGCTCAACCTCGTGGTCAAGGCCGACGTCCAGGGCTCCATCGAGGCCCTCTCCGACGCCTTGGGCAAGATGGACCAGTCCGAGGTCCGCATCAACATCATCCACAGCGCCGTGGGTGCCATCTCCGAGACCGACGTCATCCTCGCCGACGCCTCCAACGCCATCATCATCGGCTTCGGCGTGCGCCCGGAGGCCAAGGCCCGCGCCGCGGCCGAGCGCGACAATGTCCAGATCAAGTGCTACCAGGTCATCTATAAGGCCATCGAGGACATCGACGCCGCCCGTGTGGGCATGCTCAAGCCCACGGAGGAGGAGGTCCAGACCGGCGTCGCCGAGGTCCGTGACACCTTCAAGGTGCCCAAGGTCGGCATCGCCGCCGGCTGCATGGTGACCGAGGGCGAGATCTCGCGCGACGACTCCGTGCGCCTCACCCGCAACGGCATCGTGGTCTTCGACGGCAANATGGCCTCNCTGCGCCGCTACAAGGACGANGTCAAGAGCGTCAAGGCCGGTTACGAGTGCGGCATCGGCCTCGAGAACTACCAGGACATCCATCCCGGCGACCTCATCGAGGGCTACAAGATCGTCCAGGTGGCCCGCACCGAGTAGGCTGCCGCCGGCCGTATCGCCCGGGACCGNTGCGCGGGGCCCCTTGCCACTGGCGGGGCCCCGCGCATCGACCCTCAAGGAGNCTGACNATGAAACAGAACAAGAACTCCCGGCGCATCAACGAGCAGGCGCGCGAGAAGCTCGCCCACATCCTCCTGTTCGACGTGAGCGACCCCGCGCTCCAGCAGCTGAC
This sequence comes from Olsenella sp. CU969, assembly GCF_905219715.1. Lineage (NCBI taxonomy): Bacteria > Bacillati > Actinomycetota > Coriobacteriia > Coriobacteriales > Atopobiaceae > Olsenella > Olsenella sp. CU969. Next base: position 55,690 of record NZ_CAJMXC010000003.1, on the reverse strand, counting down.
CCTCACGGGCTGCGAGGTCTCCATCGACAAGAGCTTCCTGCGCGCCTACGNCTCCTGCGACGCGGACCGCTACGAGGACGTCCTCGCGGCCCTCACCCGCGCCCGCGGCCGCATCCGCTCACTCCTGGGCCGCGCGCTCGGCTGGCGCGTGACGCCCGAGCTTGACTTTCGCATCGACACCTCCACCGACGAGGCCGAGCGCATCACCCGCGCCCTCGAGAACGTGCCGCCCACCCTTTCCGTGGAGAAGGACGAGGACGGCTACCCCGTGGCGCCCGAGGGCGCGGGCGAGCCCGGCGACGAGAGGGGCTGAGGCTTGGCCATGGCCTGTCCAATCGCCATCGGCGAGGCCCAGCGCAGGGACTTCGCCTCGATCGCGGCCCTCGTCGNGGGGGCCCGGACCATCGTCCTCTGCGCACACACGAGGCCCGACGGCGACGCCGTGGGGTCCGTGCTCGCCATGGNCGAGGTCGTCCGCGNCCGCTGGGGCGAGGGTCGGGAGGTCACCTGCCTGCTGGCCGACGACGGCCCCGTGCCCTCGACCTACCGGTTCCTGCCGGGCTCCGACACGTTCGTGGCCGCCTCGGCCTACAGGGGCGACCCCGACCTCTTCATCGCCNTCGACCTCCCCACGCCCTCCCGGCTCAACCACGCCCGGGCGGTCATGGAGCNATCGCGGGCCGTCGCCGNCATCGACCACCACCCGGCCGACGAGCCCTTCGGCACGCCGCACCTCACACGGACGGAGGCCGCGGCGACCGGTGTCCTCGTGACGGAGTTCGCGCTCTTCGCGGGCGTGGAGCTCACGCCCGCCATGGCCAACGACCTCTTCTGCGCCGTGCAGACCGACACCGGCCGGTTCCAGTACCAGAACGCCGACCCCGAGGCGTTCAAGGNGGCGTCGCTCCTCGTGGACGCCGGCGCCGACCCGTCGTGGGTCTCCCNCAATGTCTACCAGAGCTTCAGGCTCCCGTACCTCCACCTCGAGTCCNTCGTCATGGGCCGCATCGTCACCCTCGACTGCGGTCGCATCGCCTACAGCTACGCCACCCGGGCCGACCTCGNCCACACCGGGGCCGAGGACGACGAGTGCGACGGCCTCATCGACAGCGTGCGCTCCATCCGGGGCGCCGAGGCCGCGCTCTTCCTCAAGGAGTCGCCGACCCCGGGCGTCGTGCGCGGCAACCTGCGGGCCAAGGGCGACGTGGACGTCTCCGCCGTGGCGAGGGCCATGGGCGGCGGCGGGCNCNGTGCGGCCGCCGGCTTCTCCGCCGACGGCACCATCGACGACGTGTTCGCCCAGGTGTTCCCGCTCCTCAGGGAGGTCGTCTCGGGCTGCCCGCCCTGCGGGGGCGCCCGGTGAGGCGCCGGGAGAGCGCGGTGGACTGCCTGTTCGCCGTGGACAAGCCCCGGGGCATGACGAGCCACGACGTCGTGGACGCCTGCCGCCGCGCCCTCCACGAGCGCAGGGTGGGCCACGGCGGGACCCTGGACCCCGACGCCTCGGGCGTCCTCGTCCTGGGCGTCGGGCAGGCCACGCGCCTCCTCGGCATCCTTACGCTTGCGACCAAGGCCTACAAGTCCACGTTCCGGTTCGGCTGCGAGACCACGACCGACGACGCCGAGGGGGCGCCGGTCCGCGTGGCCAAGGCGCCGGCACGCCTCGCCGACCCCGTGGTGGCCGCCGCGGTCGTGGCCTCCATGCCCGGCGACGCCATGCAGGTGCCGCCGGCCTTCTCCGCCGTGTCCAAGGACGGCCGGCGCTCCTACGCCGCGGCGCGGGCGGGGGAGGCCGTGGAGCTCGACCCCAGGCCCGTCTCCATCCTCCGGGCCGAGCTGCTCGGCACCTCCCTCTACGACGGCGTGGTCTCCTGGGACGTCTCCCTCGANGTCTCCAAGGGNTGCTACATCCGCTCCATAGCGCGCGACCTCGGCCGCGACGTAGGCTGCTGGGCCCACGTCTGCTCCCTGCGCCGCACGGCGTCCGGCCCCGTGGGCCTCGCCGACTGCCTCACCCTCGAGGAGCTCGCTGCCGGCGGCGTCGACGCCGTCCGTGCGCGGGCGCTCGACCCCGCGGCGGTCCTCGGCCTCCCGGTGCGCGAGCTCTCCGACCGGGAGCTCGCCGACGCGGCGTGCGGGAGGCGGCTGGCCGCCGCCACCGACGCCGAAGAGGTCGCCCTCGTGCACGGCGGACGTCTCCACGGCGTGTGGGAGCGCCGGGGCCGCTCCCTCGCCTCCAAGATGAACCTCGTCAAGGGCGTAGAGGGGGTGCGCGGTGGGCTCCGCTGACGCCGGCGAGCTCGCCCGCTCCCTCGCGTGGGGCGTCGTCGTGCCCCGGGGCGTCCCCGTCGACGGCGGCGTGCTCCACGGGTGCCCCGGCTCTCCGTGCGTCGCGGCCATCGGAGCCTTCGACGGCATGCACGCCGGCCACCGCCAGCTCCTGGACCGCGCCCGGCGGGACGCCGCNTCCCGAGGGCTGCCGCTCGTGGCCGTCACGTTCGACCCGGACCCCTCCGGCATCCTCGGGCCGGAGCCCCAGCCTGCGCTCCTCTCCCGCGACGACCGCCTCCGTATGCTCTGGTCCACCGGCGTCGACGGAATCCTCGTCCTCGACTTCACGGCCGCCGTGGCCTCGCTCGACTACCGTCGTTTCATGGACGGGCTCGCCGCGACCCTCGGCCTCGCCTCGGTGCACGTCGGCGAGGGCTTCAGGCTCGGGGCCGGCGGCGAGGGCACCGTCGCCCGCCTCGCGGCGTGGGGCGCGGGGGCCGGCGTCGACGTCTTCGGCCACCGGCTCCTGGCCCTCGACGGCTCGCCGGTGAGCGCCACCCGCATCCGGCGGGACGTGGCCGCGGGCGACGTGCAGGAGGCCCGCAGGCTCCTCACGCGGTATCATTTCTCCCACGGGACGGTCGTCCACGGCCGGGGCGAGGGCACGTCCTTCGGCTTCCCCACGGCCAACGTGGTGTGCCCCGCGGGGTCGGTGGCTCCGGCCTCGGGCGTCTTCGGCGGCTACGTCGTCGTCGACGGCCTCGCGTGGCCTGCCGCCGTCAACGCCGGGCTGCCGCCCACCTTCGCCGACGGCGGGGAGGGCGCCTCCGGCCCCTTACTCGAGTGCGCGCTCGTGGGCTTCTCCGGCGACCTCTACGGCGCCGCCGTAGAGGTCATGCTCACCGAGGAGCTCAGGGCGTCGCGGAGGTTCGGGGACGTCGGGGACCTCAGGTCCGTCGTCCTCGGCAACATCGAGCAGGTGCNCCGCCGCCTCGGGGAGGNGNNGGTTAGGTTGGANNGCCCCCGCTGANNGGACNCCCGGNAAGGAGGGGCATGATCGGCGACGACGAGCGCGAGCGCGTGCGCGAGGCCACCGATTTCGTGTCCCTGGTGGGGGAGACCGTCCAGCTGCGCGAGCGCTCGTCGGGGGACTTCTGGGGCTGCTGCCCCTTCCACCACGAGAAGTCGCCGTCGTTTCACGTCAAGGCGGACACCGGCTTCTGGTACTGCTTCGGTTGCGGCGAGGGCGGTGACGTCTTCAACTACGTCCAGAAGCGCGAGGGACTCGACTTCCCTGACTCCATCCGGTACCTGGCCGACCGTGCGGGCATCGAGCTCCACGAGACGGGCCAGGCCCGGAGGGGTCCGGCCCGGAACCGGCTGCACCTCTGCCTCCAGGCGGCCGAGGACTTCTACGCCAACCAGCTCCTGCGCGTCCGCGGCAAGGCCCAGGACGCCGCCCGCGCCTACTGCGCCGGCCGCGGCATGGGCTCGGCCGTGTGCCGGCGGTGGGGCCTCGGCTACGCCCCCNGCCACGGCGAGCTCGTGCGCCATCTCGGCTCGCTCGGGTTCACCTCCCAGGAGATGCTGGCCGCCGACCTCGCCGTCCAGCGGTCGGGGCGCCTGGCCGACCGCTTCTACGACCGCGTGATGTTCCCCATCCACGACNAGNCNGNCCGCGCCATCGGCATGGGCGGCCGCATCATGGGCGACGCCAAGCCCAAGTACATCAACTCCAAGGACTCGCCCGTGTGGCACAAGTCCAAGCACCTCTTCGCCTTCGACCGCGCCAAGGAGTCGGCGGTGGCCACGGGGGAGCTCGTCGTCGTCGAGGGCTACACCGACACCATCGCGCTCCACGAGGCAGGCTTCACCAACGTGGCCGCCGTCCTGGGCACCGCCCTCACGCTCGACCACATCAAGCTCATCAACCGCCTCAAGCCCAAGCGCGTCGTAGTCATGCTCGACGGCGACGCCGCCGGCCAGCGGGCGGCGGACAAGACCGTGCGGTTCGTGGACAAGACCGAGGCCGACCTCCTCTGCGTCACGCTGCCCGACGACGCCGACCCCGCGGAGTACGTGGCCGCCCACGGCGCCGACGCCCTGCGCGACCGCCTGGCCGAGGCCCGGCCGCTCATCGACGTCGTGCTCGAGCGCCACCTCGACGGCGCCGGGTCCATGGGCCCCGGGCGGCGCGTGCGCGCCATGGAGGACGTGGCCTCCATCCTCGCCCCGCTCAAGGACTCCATCCTCATCGACGGCTACGCCCGGCGCGTGGCCGACGCCCTGGGGACGAGCCCCGAGGAGGCCCTGCGCCGCATCCGGGCCGCCGAGGTCCCCCAGGACGACGACGGCGCCCGCGGCCGGAGGCAGGCGCAGGCCCCGGCCGCGCCCCCCGACGCGTACGACCGCTACCGGGACGTCTACGAGCCCGAGCCGGAACCCGGGGCGGGGGAGGGACCCTGGTCGAGCTGGGGGGAGCCTGTGCGCGATCCCGCCTCGGACCTCGAGGCCCGGGCGGAGCGCGAGCTCCTCGGCGCCATGGTCGCCCATCCCGGCGCGTTCGGCGAGCAGGCCGCCCGCATCGCCTCGACCACGTGGTCCGACCCACGCCACGAGGCCGTGGCGTGGGCCGTCCTCGGGCTGCCGCCCGGGAGCACGCCCGCCGACGCCGCCCGGGCGGCCACCGAGGCCGTCCCCGAGGCGCCGGCGCTGCTCTCCGGCGCCTCCATCGACGTCGTGTCGAGCGCCCCCGCGGAGTCCAAGGCCGCCTTCCTCGTGGACAACGTGGAGCTCTTCTCGCTGAGGAGGAGGTCCCGCGCCCTCCAGGCGCGCCTCGCCTCGCCGGGCCCCGACGACGACGTGCGCTCCCTCATGCAGGAGGTCGTGGACCTCGGGGCCCGCGAGGCCGCCCTCAAGGAGTCCCTCGCCGGCAGCCACTAGCTNGTAGTTCCCGTNGTCACTCAGGCGTTCGGGTAGACTATTGCACAGTATGCCCATGCGAAGGGAGACCATTGGCAGCCAAGAAATCCCAGAAAAGCCCCGTTCTCTCCGACGAGCTCGAGTCGGTCCGTGCAGGCCTGGTGAAGGCCTCCAAGAAATCGGGCGGCAGCGTCTCCGAGGACGACATCCAGGTGGCCCTGAGCGACATCGACGTCGACGATGCCGAGCTCAACGACCTCTACACGGCGCTCCGCTCCGGCGGCGTCGAGATCGTCTCCGAGGCCGAGACCGTGCCCGACGGCGTTGTGGTGGAGGAAGACCTCGACGACGAGGACATCGACTCCGACATCGACAAGGTCCACGACGACGAGGATGACGACTCGCCCGTCGACGACGACGCCAAGCCCGTGGCCGTGAAGGAGCCCAAGGCCCCGGCCAAGCGCAAGCGCCGCACCAAGAAGCGCNGCACCNACTCCTCGGCCATCATGCTCACCGGCGACCCGGTGCGCATGTACCTCAAGGAGATCGGCAAGGTCGACCTCCTCTCCGCCGCCGACGAGGTGCACCTGGCCATGAAGATCGAGGCCGGCACCGAGGCCACCGAGAAGCTCGAGGCCTTCTCGGCCGGCGAGCTCGACCTCACCCGCGCCGAGCAGCGCCGCCTCATGCGCATCGNGCAGATGGGGCTCGAGGCCAAGCAGCAGCTCATCAGCGCCAACCTGCGTCTCGTCGTCTCCATCGCCAAGCGCTACGTGGGCCGCGGCATGCTCTTCCTCGACCTGATCCAGGAGGGCAACCTCGGCCTCATCCGCGCCGTCGAGAAGTTCGACTACACCAAGGGCTTCAAGTTCTCCACCTACGCCACCTGGTGGATCCGCCAGGCCATCACCCGCGCCATCGCCGACCAGGCCCGCACCATCCGTATCCCGGTGCACATGGTCGAGACCATCAACAAGCTCGTGCGCATCCAGCGCACCCTGCTCCAGGACCTCGGCCGCGACCCCACCCCGGAAGAGATCGGCGCCGAGATGGGCATGAGCGCGGAGCGCGTGCGCGAGATCCAGAAGATCAGCCAGGAGCCCGTCTCCCTNGAGACCCCCATCGGCGAGGAGGAGGACTCCCAGCTCGGCGACTTCATCGAGGACGCCGGCGCCGTGGCGCCCCCCGAGGCGGCCAGCGACTCCATGCTCCGTGAGCAGCTCGAGCAGGTGCTCGACGGCCTCGCGGNCCGCGAGCGCAAGGTCATCAAGCTGCGCTTCGGCCTCGAGGACGGTCATCCCCGGACCCTCGAGGAGGTGGGCCGCGAGTTCGGCGTCACCAGAGAACGCATCCGTCAGATCGAGTCCAAGACCCTGGCCAAGCTCCGCCACCCCAGCCGCTCCGGCAAGCTCAAGGACTACATGGAGGAGTAAGGTCCGGAAAAACCGCAGGTGGGAACCATCTNCGCATCGTGCGCCCCGGCACCTCGCGTCCCANAAGGCGGGAGGTGCCGGGGCGTCTCCCGTTACGGATCGTTTTCGCGCCCGGTTTTTCCGGATTCGCCCTTGCGCCCGCGGCGGAGTGCGCGTATATTCTTTGCTCGTGCCAAGGCGCACCCGATTCCTCGGTAGCTCAATGGTAGAGCACGCGGCTGTTAACCGCGCTGTTGTAGGTTCGAGCCCTACCCGAGGAGCCAGATATCTCCAAGGTCCCGCGAGGGGCCTTTTTTCATGGTGCGGAACCGTGCCTCTATGGCTTGTGTGGCCCCCTGTGAACCTGTGTTAGAGTCATTCTCGCACGCAGAGGTCCATTCGGGCCTTTGAGCTGCGGTTTCCCACCTTCCCCGAAGGAGTAGCGTGTCAAAGCAGACCAAGGTCTCCACGGACGGCGCCAAGGCCGTCGCCACGTGGAACACGGGCATCAAACGCGACTGGTCCATCCTACGCGAGCTGGTGAGCAAGGACTTCAAGCTCAAGTACCGCCGGAGCGTCCTCGGCGTGGCGTGGTNGGTCCTCAACCCACTGCTCATNATGGTCGTCATGAGCGTCGTGTTCACGCACTTCATGCGCGGCGACAACATGCCGCCCGAGATCTACNCCGTCTACCTCATCATCGGCAACATCACCTTCAGCCTCATGAGCGCGGCCACCAACGACGGCATGTGGTCCATCATCAACGCCGCGCCGCTGCTCAAGAAGGTGAAGATCAACCGCATCGTCTTCCCCGTGCAGAAGGTGCTGTTCTCCCTCGTGAACTTCGGCCTCTCGCTCATCGCCGTTGCCTTCGTCATGGTGTGGGCGCGGATCCCGCTTTCCTGGAACATCCTGTTCATCGTCCCGTTCCTGACCTACATCCTGCTCTTCTGCATCGGCCTCGGACTCTTCCTGGCCACGCTCGCCGTGTTCTTCCGCGACGTCATCCACCTCTGGTCGGTCGTCCTCACGGCGTGGACCTATCTCACACCCATCTTCTACACCATGGACATCCTGCCGGAGTACCTCCAGCACCTCATGCGTTTCAACCCCATGTACCAGTACATCGACTACTTCAGGACCTTCCTGCTCTACCAGCAGGCCCCGAGCCTCCGGGCCAACGCGGCGTGCCTCGTCATGGCCCTCATCGCCCTGGCCGTTGGGTACCTCGTGTTCCGTAAGAACGAGCACAAGTTCATCCTGTACATCTAGGAGCAGCCTTGAACGCCACCCAAACGCCCTCCGAGGGCTTCGACCACCTGTTCGGCGACGACCACGCCGACATCGTCGCGGATGCGCCCGTCTGCATCGACGTCGACGACGTCTCGGTGGTCTTCAACATGGCCTCCGAGCAGCTCAACTCCCTTAAGGAGTACTTCATCTCCCTCGTCCGCCGCGAGCTGTTCTTCAAGGAGTTCCGCGCCCTCAACCACATCAGCTTCCAGGTGCGCAAGGGTGAGGCCTTCGGCCTCGTGGGCACCAACGGCTCGGGCAAGTCCACCATGCTCAAGGTCATCGCCGGGGTCCTCGAGGCCAGCGAGGGCCACGTGGCCGTGACGGGCTCCATCGCCCCGCTTATCGAGCTCGGCGCGGGCTTCGACATGGACCTCACGGCCCGCGAGAACATCTACCTCAACGGCGCGCTCCTCGGCTACACCCGCGAGTTCATCGACTCCCACCTCGACGAGATCGTCGACTTCGCCGAGCTTCGCGACTTCATGGACATGCCGCTCAAGAACTACTCCAGCGGCATGGTGGCCCGCATCGCCTTCGCCATCGCCACGATCACGGAGCCCGACATCCTCATCGTCGACGAGACCCTCTCCGTGGGGGATTTCCTCTTCCAGCAGAAGTGCGAGCGCCGCATCCAGGAGCTCGTGGAGTCCAACAACGTTACCGTGCTCCTCGTGAGCCACTCCATCGAGCTCGTGGAGCGCATCTGCGACCGCGTCTGTTGGATCGAGAAGGGCCAGCAGCGCATGATCGGCCCGTGCCAGGAGGTCTGCNACGCCNACAAGGCANTCGGGAGCTCCTGATGGCGGCGGCGGGGGAGAGGCCCCTCTTCTCGCTCGTCATGTGCCTCTACGGCGTGGAGGCCACCGTGGCCCGCGCCGTGACGGCGGTGCTCGCCCAGCCGTTCGACGACTTCGAGCTCGTCCTCGTCGACGACGCCTCGCCGGACGGCTCCCTCGACGCGGCCCTGGCCGCCGCGGGGGACGACCCCCGCGTGCGCGTGGTGCGCCACGGGGAGANCCGCGGGCTCTCCGGCGCCCGCAACACCGGCCTCGNGGCCGCCCGGGGGTGCTACGTNGCCTTCCCGGACCCGGACGACACCGTGGGNCGCGACTTCCTNNGCGCCGCCGCGGACGCCGTGGCCGCCTTCGACCCCGACNTCGTCGTCGAGGGTCTGACCGAGGTCTACGAGCGCGCCGACGGCGCCGTCGAGCGGGAGCGGCCCATCGTTCCCGACGGGGCGCGCCTCGAGGGCCCGGCCGTGGCCCGCGCCGTGCTCCCCCTCGAGGTCAAGACCCTCGTCGGCTACGTCAACTGCAAGTTCTTTCGCATGGACCTCGTGGGGGACCTGCGCTTCGAGGAGGGCACGAGCCTCTCCGAGGACTTCTTCTTCTCCATCGAGATGTTCGAGCGGGCCCGCCGCGTGGCCGTGGTCCCGTGCGCCGCGTACCGCTACTTCAAGCGGCCGAGCGGGTCGCTCACGTCGCGATGGGACGACACCTACTACGACATCCACCGCCGCCGTGTGGCCAGGCTCTACCGCTACCTCTGCGAGCACGGCCTCGACGGCACGGAGACGCGCCGCCTCGTGGGCGTGCTGTACGGCCGCTACATCGTGTCCGCGCTCATGCGGGCCTGCGACCCGCGCTCGAGCCTCGACGCCGCCGGGCGCAGGGACTGGGTGTCGCAGGTCTTCTCGGACCCGCTGTTCGACCGCCTCGTGCCCGTGGCCTACTCCGACGAGAGCCTGGCCACCAACGCGGCGCTCTCGGTGCTCCGCACGCGGGACGTCGGCCTGGCCCTCGCCCTCGGACACGCCGTGGGCGTGGCGAGGGGCGCGGCCTCCGGGGCCTTCGGGCGGATCCAGCAGAAGCGGTAGGGAGGGGCGACGTGGAGAAGCAGCTCACCATAGCCATGCCCAGCTACAACGTGGAGGGGCTCATCGCCCGGGGCCTCGAGAGCCTCTCGGACCCCCGGCTGACGGCGGCCCTCGAGGTCGTCGTCGTGGACGACGGCTCCACCGACGGCACCGCCGATGTCGCGAGGCGCTTCGTGGAGGCGCACCCAGNCGTCTTCCGCCTCGTCTCCAAGGAGAACGGCGGCCACGGCTCCGCGGTGAATGCCGGTCTCGATGCGGCCCGGGGCCGCTACTTCCGCGTGGTGGACGCCGACGACTGGGTGGATCCCGACGGCCTGGCCGCCGAGCTCGACCTCCTGCCCGNCATCTCGNCGGACATCGTGGTCGACGTGCGCCGCGACGTCCACATGGGGACCGGGTCCACCGAGCTCAGGCCCCTGCCGGCGGGTATGCCCNCCGGTCGCGAGGTGCCCTTCGCCTCGGTGTCGGCCGAGGCCGCCCGCACCAACTGCGTCTCGATCCACACCGTGTCGGNGCGCACGGACTTCCTCCGCGCCTGNGGCGTGAGGCTCCTGGAGCACACGTTCTACGTCGACACGCAGCTCGTCGTGGAGGCCACGGCCCGCGCGGAGACCGTCACCCTGCTCGACATCGAGGTCTACCGGTACCTCGTGGGCAACGCGTCCCAGAGCGTCGCCGCCGAGGGGTACGTGCGGCGCTTCGACGACCACGACCGCGTGGTGAGGGAGGTGTGCCGGNTCGTGGAGGGGCGCCTCGCCNACCCGTCGACGACGCCCGAGGCCGCCGAGTACCTCAGGCTCCGCGCCCGCCTCCTCGTGAACACGCACTACAACGTGATGCTCGTCTACGACCGCGACCGCAGGCGGGGCCGCGCCCGCGCCCGCTCGTTCAGGGCCTGGCTCGGNGTCGAACACCCGTGGCTGCGTGCGGCCACCGACGGCCGCTACCTCGCCGCCCTGGCGGCCGGCGCGGTGCGCCTCGACGCCAGGGCCCTGGACCGCCTGCTCGGCCGCATGGACCACGAGGCTGCCGGGGATTAGCACACGGAGCTGAATTAGTCCACTGCCTATCTCCTCACCGAGTCATTGACGCCGTCGGGGGAAGTCCCTCTGTTTTCCCAAACTGAAATACTTGGTTCGGCCCTAAAAAAGAAGACATACCAAACGCCGTCCAGCGGCGCGCGTCAACGTGGTCTTCTAGGGAAGGAACCGAAATGCGCAACATCTCACGCAGGGGTTTCATCGGTGGCTCCGCCATCGCGGCGGCCGGGCTCNGCCTCGTCGGCTGCAGCGGCGGCGACACGGGTCAGGCCGAGGCCGACACCAGCGAGAACANCGTCAACGNCCCCCAGGAGCTCATCGACGCCGCCAAGGAGGAGGGCGAGCTCATCGTCTACGGCTCCTGCGAGGAGGAGCACGTCCAGGCCTGCGTCGACCACTTCAAGGAGCTCTTCGGCCTCGACGTCCAGTTCCAGCGCCTGTCTACGGGCGAGGTTCAGGCCAAGATCGAGGAGGAGAACGGCAACCCCTCCGCCNACGTCTGGTTCGGCGGCACCACCGACCCCTACAACGTGGCGGTCACCAAGGGCCTGCTCGAGCCCTACGAGGCCCAGAACGCCAGCCATCTCATCTCCGACACCTACCGCGACCCTGACGGCCAGTGGTACGGCATCTACAAGGGCATCCTGGGCTTCATGGTCAACAAGGACGAGCTCGAGCGCCTCAAGATCGACGAGCCCAAGGATTGGGACGACCTGCTCGACCCCAAGTACAAGGACCTCATCTGGCTGTCCAACTACAACACCGCCGGTACGGCCAAGCTCGTCATCAACACCATGATTCAGAAGAAGGGCCACGACGAGGGCATCAAGTACCTCGTGGACCTCGACAAGAACATCCACGTCTACACCAAGTCGGGCTCCGGTCCCTCNAAGAACGTTGGCACCGGCGAGTGCACCGTGGGCATCGGCTTCCTGCATGACGGCATCATGCAGATCGTGGACAACGGCTACGGCAACATCGGCCTCGTGATCCCGTCCTCCGGAGCCTCCTACGAGGTCGGCGCCACGGCTATCTTCAAGGGCTGCAAGCACCCCAACGCCGCGAAGCTCTGGATCGAGTACGCTCTCTCGCCCGACTGCGTCGAGCGTGCCGCCGAGGCCAAGGCCTACCAGTTCCTGGTGCTNGACAACGCCAAGCAGCCCNAGATCGCCACCGAGTACGGCCTCGACCCGGACAACGTCATGGAGTACGACTTCGAGGACGCCCAGAACAACACCGAGCGCTACGTCGAGGAGGTCATGACGGCCCTCGGCGGCGGCGACGCCGAGCGCTTCCAGACCGAGTAGCCCCTCGCCCCATCCGGCTCGGCAACCGCTGTCGGTTCCCATCTAGAGTTCGACATCGCAAGGTACCGGGCGGCCCCAGGCTCGCCCGGTACCTCTTTTGCTGAATGCAGACTGCATGATAAATCCTGAATGGCAGGTGCCCATGGCCCAAGACCAAGGAAAGGCGCTCGACCGCAAGAAACTGCTGGGCGACCCCATCCTCATCACCACCATCGTGGTGCTCATCGCGTTCCTCACCCTGTTCATCCTCNACCCGCTCGCCATGCTGCTGGTTGACTCGTTCATCTCCGGCGGCGGCTTCACGCTCGACGTGTTCGCGCGCATCTTCCAGATGCCCTCGTTCACGACGGCCATCACCAACACGCTTTCCGTTGGCTTCCTCGTGGGTGTCGTGAGCGCCCTCGNCGGCCTCCTGTTCGCCTATGTGGAGGTCTACGTGCAGCTCAAGACGAGGTTCATGCGCGGGCTCTTCTCGCTCGTGTCCATGCTCCCCGTGGTGAGCCCGCCGTTCGTGCTCTCGCTCTCCATCATCATGCTGTTCGGCAAGTCGGGCATCATCACCCGCTACCTGCTGGGCATCTACGACAACAGCGTCTACGGCTTCTGGGGCATCTTCGTCGTCCAGTCGCTGACGTTCTTCCCCGTGTGTTACATGATGCTCAAGGGCCTGCTCATGAACATCGACCCCTCCCTCGAGGAGGCGGCCCGCGACATGGGCGCCAGCCGCTGGAAGGTCTTCACGAGCGTCACGTTGCCCCTCATCGCCCCGGGCCTCGGCAACGCGTTCCTCGTCACCTTCATCGAGTCCATCGCCGACTTCGCCAACCCCATGATCATCGGCGGTTCCTACGACACGCTGGCCACCACCATCTACCTACAGATCACCGGTGCCTACGACAAGCAGGGCGCCGCGGCCATGGCCGTCGTGCTCCTCTGCATCACCCTCGTGATGTTCGCCGTGCAGAAGTACGTCCTGGAGGCCAAGAGCACGGCCACCCTCTCCGGCAAGGCGAGCCGCGGGCGCATGCTCATCGCCGACCGCTCCGTCACCGTGCCCCTCACGGTCCTCTGCAGCGCCATGGCCGTGTTCGTCGTGGTCATGTACCTCTGCGTGCCGTTCGGCGCCCTGTTCAACACCTGGGGCTACGACTTCACGCTCACACCGAAGTGGTTCATCCAGCTCTTCACGCACTACCACGGCCTCGACGCCTTCGTGGACTCCTTCGCCCTGTCGCTGATCGCGGCGCCCGTCACGGCCATCCTGTCCATGATCATCTCGTACCTCGTGGTGAAGCGCGACTTCAAGACCAAGGGCTTCATCGAGGCGGTCTCCATGCTCGCCATGGCCGTCCCCGGCACCGTCCTCGGCGTCGGCTACATCCGCGGCTTCTCCGGCNGCATCTTCGGCACCGGCGTTATGCAGGGCCTCTACGGCACGGCCGCCATCCTCGTCATCGTGTTCATCNTCCGCTCCCTGCCCACCGGCACGCGCTCGGGCATCTCGGCCCTGCGCCTGATCGACAAGTCCATCGAGGAGTCGGCCTACGACATGGGCGCCGACAGTTTCACCGTGTTCCGCACCGTGACCCTGCCGCTCATCAAGGAGTCGTTCCTCTCCGGCCTCGTGACGGCCTTCGTGCGCTCCATCACCGCCATCTCGGCCATCATCCTGCTCGTCACGCCGTCGGTACTGCTCATCACGGTGCAGATCAACGAGTTCGCCGAGAAGGGCGCCTACGGCATCGCGTGCGCGTTCGCGACGATCCTCATCGCCATCACCTACGGCTCNGTGCTGCTGATGAACNTCGCCATCAGGCACTTCGNAACGAGCCGCTANGCCAAGGCGACAGACGACGAACTCCCCGAGACCATCAAGAAGGACTACCTCGAAGACAGCCGCCAAGTGGAGGAGCTCTAGNCCATGGCAAAAGAGAAGAAGGGCGTTCGCCTCGACCACATCTCCAAGATCTACCAGGACCCCAAGACCGGCAAGGACTTCTACGCCGTGCACGACGTGAGCCTGTCCATCGAGCCCGGAGAGTTCGTCACGCTGCTCGGCCCGTCGGGCTGCGGCAAGACNACGATCCTCCGCATGATCGCCGGCTTCGAGTCCCCCAACGAGGGCGAGATCTACCTCGGCGGCGAGCCCATCAACGAGCTCACCCCCAACAGGCGCGACACCGCCATGGTGTTCCAGAGCTACGCCCTGCTGCCGCACTACAACATCTTCGACAACGTGGCCTACGGCCTCAAGCTGCGCAAGGTCCCCAAGGACGAGATCCGCAAGAAGGTGGTCAACATCCTCGGGCTCGTGGGCCTCGAGGGCATGGAGGACCGCATGACCAACCAGCTCTCCGGCGGCCAGCAGCAGCGTGTGGCCCTGGCGCGCGCCCTGGTCCTGGAGCCCGGCGTCCTGCTCTTCGACGAGCCGCTCTCCAACCTCGACGCCAAGCTGCGTGTGGACATGCGCAACGAGATTCGCCGCATCCAGCAGGAGGCCGGCATCACGGCCGTCTACGTCACCCACGACCAGTCCGAGGCCATGGCGCTCTCTGACAACATCATCATCATGAAGAAGGGCGTCGTGGAGCAGATGGGCGACCCGCATACGGTCTACTACCGCCCCGCGAACGAGTTCGTCGCCGACTTCATCGGCGAGTCCAACTTCCTCCACGGCGCCATCGTGGAGCACGACGGCCAGCACGGCGTGGCCGAGGTCGAGGGGCACCGCGTGCCCATCGCCAACATCGAGCATCTGGGCGACGGCGACGCCTGCACCCTCGTGCTGCGCCCCGAGGCCGCCAAGGTGGCCGACGAGGGCGTCCTGCCCTGCGAGGTCGTCCTCTCGCGCTTCATGGGCAACTACCACAACTNCCACGTCAAGGTCGGGGGCACCGTCGTCAAGGTGACCGACTTCAACCCCAAGAACCACAAGGTCTACGAGGTGGGGGAGAGCGCGTTCGTCGACTTCACCCGTGACGACGTGCACGTGCTCTAGCTACCATGGGAGAGGGGCGCCGCGCTGCGACAGCCGGCGCGGCGCCCCTCTCCCTGACCCCGACCCCCGCCGAGGAGGCCCATGGACGCCGCCCCGCTCTTCTCACTGGTGATGTGCCTCTTCGACGTCGAGTCCTACGTGGGGGAGGCGGTCGAGGCCCTTCGCGCGCAGCAGTTCGACGACTGGGAGCTCATCATCGTCGACGACGCGGCGGAGGACCGCTCTGTGCTCCGCGCCCTCAGGGCAGCGGGCCGGGACCCCCGGATCCGCATGGTCCACAACAACGCCAACCTGGGCCTCGCCGCGTCGCGCAACCGCGGTCTCGACCTCGCCCGAGGGCGCTACGTGGCCTTCCCCGACGCCGAGGACCACCCGGAGCCCGACTACCTCTCGGTGGCCGCGGAGGCCGTCGCGGCGGAGGACCCCGACGTCGTGGTCGAGGGGGTCGTCGAGGACTACTTCAACCACCGNGGCAACGTCGCCTTCTCCGAGGAGCTTCGCGCGCCAGCCGGCGTCTACGAGGGCGACGAGGTCGACCGCCTCATGCTGCCGTTGGGCGTGGGCAGGCTCATCGACTTCGTGTTCACCAAGTTCTTNCGCCGCTCCATGGTGGGGGAGGCCCGGTTCGAGGTGGGGCGTCGCCACTACTCGGAGGACTTCTTCTTCGNGCTCGAGATGATGGAGCGCGCCCGCAAGGTCGTCGTGGTGGACCGANGNGCCTACCGTTTCGAGAAGCACATCCGCGCCGAGCGGAACCTCACCTTCACCGAGGGCACCTTCCTCGNGAGCGAGCGCCGCGTGGCCGCCCTCCAGCTCCACCAGCAGGAGCACGGCCTCGACACCCCCGANAGCCGCCGGGCCCTCNGCGNCGTCTACGGCCGTGCCATCATGGACGAGGTCGCCCGCATCACCGAGCAGATGAGCGACGTTCCCAAGGGTGAGCGCATCGCCTGGCTGGGGAAGGTGAGGGAGGACCCGCTCTTCGAGACCGTCGTGGCGGGGCCAGGGCAGCCCGACGGCTTTCTCGACGGCCTCATCCACCAGGCCCTCGTGGACCCCAATCCCAAGAAGGCCCTGCGCCTGGGCCACCTCATCGGCTACCTCAAGAGCTTCGGCCCCGAGTCGTGGTCGCGCGCGCAGCCGTGATCTTTCGGGGATGTGGGAAACTCCCTTGTTCTTTTCCTTGCCTTCGGGTACAGTGTCCAAGACCTTTAAGAGCGGTACGGGATGCCGTCAAGGCGATAGAACATATCAAGGCCACATCTGGCCCGCCTTCGCACGGACGCCCTGCCGCATCGGCCGGAGCGTCTTTTTTGTGAAAGGAGCCAGATGGAGCAGACGAAGCCCAAGGCCACCATCATGGACGAGGCCACCATGGACCGCGCGATCACGCGCATCGCCCATGAGATCCTCGAGCGTAACGAGGGGGCCGACACCATCGCCCTCGTCGGCATCGTGCGCCNCGGCGCCACGATCGCGCGCAAGCTCGCCGATCAGATCGAGGCCATCGAGGGCACCCGCCCGCAGGTGGGCCTCCTGGACATCAGCTTCTACCGAGACGACGTCACGAGGCGCCTCGCGCCGGTGCTCCACAAGACCGAGATCCCCTTCAACGTCGACGGCAAGGACATCATCCTCGTCGACGACGTCCTCTACACCGGGCGCACGGTGCGCTCGGCCCTCGACGCGCTCATGGACTTCGGCCGCCCGGCCACCATCCAGCTCGCTGTGATGGTCGACCGCGGCCACCGCGAGCTGCCCATTCGCGCCGACTACGTGTGCAAGAACGTGCCCTCCTCCCGCGACGAGGACGTGCGCGTGTGCCTGGAGCCCCTCGACGACCACGTGGCCGTGGAGATCTGGGACGTGGAGACCGAGAAGAAGCCCGGAGGTGCGGCCTGATGCTTTCCGTTCGCAACCTGATCGACACGACCTCTCTCACCGCCGACGACATCACGCAGATCCTCGATGTCGCCCGCTCCTTCGACGAGGTCAACAGCCGATCCATCAAGAAAGTCCCGGCCCTGCGCGGCCGCACCATCGTGAACCTCTTCCTCGAGCCCTCCACGCGCACCCGCAGCTCCTTCGAGCTGGCCGAGAAGCGCCTCTCCGCCGACGCCCTCAACATGGGCGGCTCCACCTCCTCGGTGGTCAAGGGCGAGTCCCTGGCCGACACCATCCAGACCATCGACGCCATGAACGNCGACATGNTCNTCTGCNGCGCCAAGTTCGCCGGCACCCCGCACCTCATCACCGAGAACACCGACGCCCGCGTCATCAATGCCGGCGACNGCAAGCACCAGCACCCCACCCAGGCCATGCTCGACCTCTACACCATCCGCGAGCACTTCGGCCACCTCGACGGCCTCAAGGTCGCCATCGTNGGCGACCTGCTCCACNGCCGCGTGTGCGGCTCCCTCGTGCCCGCCCTCAAGACCATGGGCGCCGAGGTCACCCTCGTGGGCCCGCCCACGTTCCAGGTCGTCGACCCCGCTTACTACGGCGTCGAGCAGACGAGCTCCCTCGACGAGGTCATCGAGGAGATGGACGTCGTCTACATGCTCCGCGTCCAGCTGGAGCGCATGGGCGGCGCCGCCATCCCGAGCCGCCGCGAGTACAACCGCCTCTACGGCCTCGACCTCGCGCGGCACGCCCGCATGAAGGAGGGCGCCATCGTGTGCCACCCCGGCCCCATGAACCGCGGCATGGAGATCATGCCCGAGGTGGCCGACGCCCCCAACTCCAAGATCCTGAACCAGGTCAATGCCGGTGTCTGCACCCGCATGGCCGCCATGTACCTGCTGCTCGGAGGAGACGACAATGATGTTGCTTAAGGGTGCCCGCGTCATCGACCCCCAGGTGGGGATCGACGGGGTCATGGACGTGCTGGTCGACGGCGGGCTCATCGCCGAGGTGTCCGAGGCCGNGGACGCCCCCGAGGGCTGCGAGGTCGTGGACTGCGCCGGCAAGGTGCTCGTCCCCGGCCTGGTTGACATGCACGTGCACTTCCGCGACCCCGGTTTCGAGTACAAGGAGGACATCGCGTCCGGTGTGNGCGCCGCGACCCACGGCGGCTTCACCGACGTGGCCACGATGCCCAACACCGACCCGGTGACCGACACCGGCACGGCCGTGCGCTACCAGATCGACCGCGGCGCCGACGCCGGCCTCACCCGCGTCCACNCCATCGGCGCGCTCACCCGCGGCGAGGACGGCGAGTCCCTGGCCGAGATCGGCGACATGGTCATGGAGGGCGCGTGCGGCTTCTCCGACGACGGCCACGGCGTCCAGTCCGCCGGCATGATGCGCACCTGCATGGAGTACGTGAGCCAGTTCGACCGCGCCGTCATCGCCCACTGCGAGGACGAGTCGCTCACCGCCAACGGCGTCGTCAACGAGGGGCGCNCCAGCACCCGCCTCGGCATGTTCGGCTGGCCGGCNCTGGGCGAGGAGCTCGAGGTCATGCGCGACATCGAGCTCTGCCGCCTCACCGGCTGCCCGCTCCACGTGGCCCACATCTCCACGGCCCGCTCCCTCGACCTCGTTCGCGCCGCCAAGGCGGAGGGCCTGCCCGTGACCTGCGAGGTCACCCCGCACCACCTCTTCCTCACCGAGGAGAACATCACCGACTCCTACAACACCAACCTCAAGGTCAACCCGCCGCTGCGCACCCGCGACGACGCCGAGGCCCTCGTGGCCGGCCTCGCCGACGGCTCCATCGACTGCGTCGTGTCCGACCACGCCCCCCACGCCGCCCACGAGAAGGACTGCGAGTTCGAGATCGCCTACTTCGGCACCGTCGGGCTCGAGACCACGCTCCCGCTCATGCTCACCTACCTCGTGGACCGCGGCACCGTCACCTGGCAGCGCCTCGTCGAGGTGCTGGCCGTGGCGCCCCGCCGCATCCTGCGCCTCGCGCCCGTGGCCGTGGAGGCCGGCGCCGCCGCGGACCTCACCCTCATCGACCCCGAGGCCGCCGTCACCGTCACCCCCGAGTACTTCGAGAGCAAGTCCAAGAACTCNGCGTTNCTCNGCCTGCACCTCAAGGGGGCCGCGTCCGACGTGGTGNTTGGCGGTAAGCGCGNTCTGGAGGCGGGCCTCGTTCGCTGATGGCATAGACTGACCATCAGCAGCCCGCCTTTCAGAAAGGAGCCCCGTTCATGCCCACCCCCTCGCCGGCACGGGTCCACGACGCCGTCGTGGTGTCCAANGTGCCAGTCGCCTCGNGCCTGTGGAGGCTGGTCTTCCGNGCGCCGCGCCTGGCCGCGTCGCTCTCCAGCGGCCAGTTCTTCAGCATCGCCGTCCCCGGCGAGCCCAAGCAGACCGCCCGCGTGCCGCTCTCCTTCTCCGCCATCGACTACGACGCCGGCACGGTGGAGACCGTCTACGCCGTCCAGGGGCCGNGGACCCGGGCCCTGGCCGCCATGGCGCCGGGGGCCGAGACCACCGTGCTCGGCCCGGGCGGCCACGGATGGTCGATCGACGCCGCAACCCACCGGTGCCTCATGGTCGCCGGCGGCTGCGGCATCACCCCCATCCTCTCGGCGGCCGTCTNCANNGGGCNNGAGNGCNNGGACTACGACGTGGTGGTGGGGGCCCGCACCGGTTCGGCCGTCTGGGGCGTCGACCGCCTCGTGGCCTCCGGCGCCGGCAACGTCATCGTGGTGACCGACGACGGCACGGCCGGCGCCAAGGGTACCACGGTGGACGTGGTGGAGAGCGCCCTTCCCACCGAGAAGTACGACCTTGTCCTCACCTGCGGCCCCGAGCCGATGATGAGGGGGGTCGCGGAGCTCTGCGCGGAGTGGTCCGTCGCGTGCCAGGTCTCCATGGAGCGGATGATGACCTGCGGCTTCGGTGCGTGCGCCACCTGCGTGGTGCCCACGGACCACGGCAATGTGGGCGCCTGCATGGGCGGCCCGGTCTTCGATGCCACGGAGGTGGTCTGGTGAGCGCCCCCAACATGGCCGTCGACCTCGGCGGCATCCAGATGAGCAACCCCGTCAACACCGCCGCCGGCACCTACGGCTTCGGTTGGCAGTTCGAGGGGTTCTACGACGTGTCCANCCTCGGCGCCATCACCACNAAGGGATGCGCCGCCGAGCCGTGGCCCGGAAACCCGGCGCCCCGCATGTCCGACGTCACCTCCGGCGTCATGAACTCCGNCGGCCTGCAGAACCCCGGCGTCCGCGGCCTCGTGGCCGAGGCGGGGGAGTACCTCGCCGGCCNTTCCGAGAAGGGGTGCCAGGTCATCTGTCAGGTGGCCGNCCACTCGGTCGACGAGTACGTGGCCGCCGTCGAGCTCTTCGAGGAGCTCGCCCCCTGGGCGGCCGGCCTNGAGATNAACATCTCGTGCNCCAACATNGCCGCCGGCGGCTGCGCCATGGGCTCCACGCCCGAGGGGGCGGCCGAGGTCGTCCGGGCCGTGCGGCCCCGCACCTCGCGGCCCCTCCTCGTGAAGATGGCCCCGGCCCGGGTGGTCGACGTCGCCCGCGCCCTCGAGGCCGAGGGCGCCGACGCCCTCTCGGTCATCAACTCCATCCCGGCCATGGCCATCGACGTTCATACGCGCCGCTCCAAGCTGTCGCGTCCCACGGGCGGCCTCTCGNGCCCCGTGCTCCACAACATCGCCGTGCGCATGGTGTGGGAGGTGGCCCAGGCCGTCGACATCCCCATCAACGGCGTGGGCGGCGTCGCCTCCGGGGAGGACGCGGCCGAGTTCATCCTCGCCGGCGCCACCGCCGTCTCCGTGGGCTCCGCCAACCTCTTCGACCCCGAGTGCGCGCCGCGCATCCTCGCCGAGCTCGAGGAGTGGGTCGCCTCCCAGGGCGTGGACGACGTCAACGAGCTGATCGGAGCCTTCGAATGCCAGTGAGTGCAGACGCCAGGGACCGCGTNATCGTCGCCCTCGACTGCTCGCGCTCCGAGGCCCTGCGCCTCGGCCGCGAGCTCGCCGGCACCGTGGGCTGGGTGAAGGTTGGCATGACCCTCTTCTACGCCTGCGGGCCGGACATCGTGGACTACCTGCGCGGCCTCGGTTTCAAGGTCTTCCNCGACCTCAAGCTCTTCGACATCCCCCATCAGGTGCGCGGGGCGGCCCGGAGCGCCGTCTCCTGCGGCGCCGACATGCTCTCGATCCACGGCCTCGGCGGCGCCGCCATGGTGGCCGCCGCCCGCGAGGGGGCGTCGTCGGTGGGCCGCACCTCGTCCTGCGACATCGTCGCCATCACCGTGCTGACCTCCATGGACCAGGCCTGCGCCNACTCCNTGGGGCTCGCGGGCCCCGNCGACCGCGAGGTGGCTCGCCTGGCGAGCCTCGCCTGCGCCAACGGCGCCGACGGCATCGTGTGCTCGCCCAACGAGGCCTCCGCCATGCGGGCCCTCCTCGGGCCGGCCGCCCGGATCGTGTGCCCCGGTGTGCGGCCTGCCGGCTCCGACCTCGGCGACCAGTCCCGTGTGGCCACGCCCGCCGAGGCGATCGCCCGGGGGGCGAGCCGCATCGTGGTGGGCCGCCCCATCACCGGCGCCGACGACCCGGTAGCGNCCGCCCGGGCCGTCGTGGACGAGGCCGCCGCGGCCCTCGACTGACAGAAAGGACCAGGAAAATGGACAAGCGTCTGGACGACGCCGCCATCATGGGAATCCTCGAGGAGACCGGGGCCGTGCGCCACGGCCACTTCGTGCTCACGAGCGGGCGCCACTCCGACACCTACATCCAGTGCGCGCGCGTCATGGAGAGCCCCACGACCACGGTGGAGCTCGCCAGGGAGGCCGTCGAGCGGCTCCCTGAGGACGTGCGCTCCGCCGTCGACCTCGTGGCNTCCCCGGCCGTGGGCGGCATCACCTTCGGCTTCGCCATGGGCTACGCCCTCGGCGTCGACTTCATCTTCACCGAGCGCCAGGAGGGCAGGATGTGCCTCCGCCGCTCCTTCGAGGTGCCCGAGGGCGCGAAGGTGCTGGTATGCGAGGACGTCGTGACCACCGGCGGGTCCGTCAAGGAGGTCTGCGACCTCGTCGAGGCCGCCGGCGGTGAGGTGGTGGGCGTCGTGTCCATCATCGATCGCCAGACCGACCGTCTCTTCGACGCCCCGTTCTTCCCCTTGCTGGCCGTCGACGCCGCCTCGTGGGACCCCTCTGAGTGCGAATTGTGTGCTAATGGGGGGCGTCCTGAATCCCTCGGGTCGCGCCGGCTTGCAAAATAGCCGCTAGATTGCCAGAATAACCGTGCTGCCGACGCTTTTCGTTATCGGCTGCACACTTGAACTGTGACCAATCGATAGGAGTTATCCATGGCACTTCCTCAGCTCTCTGAAGAGCAGCGCGCNGAGAACCTCAAGAAGGCTGCCGCCGCCCGTCACGCCCGTGCAGAGCTCCGCGAGAAGATCAAGAACGGCGAGGTCTCCCTCGAGGAAGTCTTGAACTCCGACGACTCCGCCGCCACCCGCANNCCCGTGCGCGCCCTCATCNNGNCGCTGCCCGGCTACGGCAAGGCCAAGGCCGCCAAGATCATGGAGGAGCTCGACATCTCCCCCAAGCGTCGCGTCCAGGGCCTCGGCGCCCGCCAGCGTGAGCGTCTCCTCGAGATTCTCTCCAAGTAACCCGTGGCTGCCCGCCTTTTCGTCGTCTCGGGACCGTCTGGCGCGGGGAAGGGGACGTTGGTCTCGGCCGTGCGCCGGGCCCGCCCCGACCTCGGCCTGACGGTCTCTGCCACGACGCGCGCACCCCGTCCCGGCGAGGTCGACGGCGTGGCATACAGCTTCAAGACCGACGCCGAGTTCGACGCCATGGTCGAGGCCGGCGAGTTCCTCGAGTGGGCCCACGTCGCCGGCCACCGCTACGGCACGCCCGTCTCGGAGGTGGAGCGCGTGCTGGCCTCGGGCCACTCGCTCATCCTCGAGATCGACGTCCAGGGCGGCCTCAACGTGAAGCGGCTCATGGACGACGCCGTCCTCGTCTTCATCGAGCCCCCCTCCATGGAGGAGCTCGAGCGCAGGCTCAGGGGCCGCGGCACCGAGTCCGACGAGGACATCGCCCTCAGGTTGGGTCAGGCCGCGGGTGAGACGGCCCTCGCGGCATCCTACGACGCACGCATCGTGAACGACGACCTCGACCGGGCGACAGCCGAGCTGCTCTCGACGGTCGAGGCCTTTGAATCGGAATGAGGTTTCATGTCCATCACCAAGCCCGACATCGACGACCTGCTCGCCAAGACCGAGGAGAACCCCTTCCTGCTGTGCTCCATCGCCTCCAAGCGCGCCTGTGACATCNANAGCATGCTGCGCGGCCAGCACCTCCGCGTCACGGCCATCCAGGACGTCGACGACATCACCACGGTTGTGAGCGGCAAGGACCCCATCTCCATCGCCATGGACGAGCTCGACGGCGGCGTCCTCGGCTACAACGTGGCCGAGTTCGACACCGAGATCGCCGACGGCGACACGAACAACTAGTATGGCTTCCCGCGTCTGCCTGGTCCACTACCACGAGATCGGGCTCAAGGGGAAGAACCGCAAGACCTTCGAGGACCAGCTGGTGGCCAACCTCCGGCTGGCCCTCCGTTCGTTGCAGGTCTCCTCCGTCCGCCGCATCTCCGGCCATATTATGGTCACCTTCTCGTCTCCCGAGGCGCCGTTCGAGGCCGTGGGCCTCATCCGCCAGGTCCCCGGCGTGGCCCGCGTGTCCCTGGCGTTCCGCTGCCTCCAGGACCCCGACGACTACCTGCCCGCAGCCGTCGAGGCCCTGGGTGAGGTCGGCGGGTGCGGCTCCTTCAAGGTGCAGGCCAAGCGCAGCAACACCGACTACCCGCTCCACACCATCGAGCTCAACCGCCAGATCGGCTCGGCCCTCTGCGAGGCCTTCCCCGACCGCAGTGTGGACGTTCACGACCCGGACGTCGAGGTCCGGGCGCTCTTCAACGAGGGCTCCGCCTTCATCTACGCGGCGAGCGAGCGCGGCGTGGGCGGCCTGNCCGTGGGCACCGCCGGCAAGTGCGTGTCGCTGTTCTCGAGCGGCTTCGACTCCCCGGTGGCAACGTGGATGATGGGGAGACGCGGGGCCACCATGGTCCCCGTGCACTTCTCCGGTCGCCCCATGACGAGCGACGGNNGCGAGTGGCTCTGCCAGGNCCTGGTGCGNGCCCTCNGTCCCGAGGGCGCGGTGGGCAGGCTCTACGTCGTCCCCTTCGGCCAATGCCAGCGAGACATCGCGCTCGNCGTCCCGCAGTCGCTGCGCATCCTCATGTACCGCCGGCTCATGTACGCCGTNGCCGAGCGCATCGCCCTCGTCGAGGGTGCCNAGGCGCTCGTCACCGGCGAGTCCTTGGGCCAGGTCGCCTCCCAGACGCTCGACAACATCCGGGCTACGTCCGAGGTCGTGACGGCCATGCCGGTTTTGAGGCCCCTCATCGGCTCCGACAAGCAGGAGATCATCGAGCGCGCCAAGGCCATCGGCACCTATGACATCAGCTCCCAGACGGCGCCCGACTGCTGCACGCTCTTCATGCCGAGGAGGCCCGAGACCCACGCCAAGCCGGCCCAGGTGGCCGAGGCGTGGGGGCTCTTCGACCACGACGCCATGGTGGAGGGGCTGCTCCGCACCGTGGAGTATGTGGACTTCGANACCTGCGGCGCNTACCGGCCCCCGGCGCGTTGGCGCGAGCGGCACGACGCCTTGGCGCCGGCCCCGCTCCCCGACGAGGGCTGACCTCCCTCTCCATCGTTCCTCCATACCGACCGGCGGTGTCCCCGAGCAGGGGTTCTGTCACCGCCGGTCGGTCTCTTGTCGGGGCCCGGTCGGGGTCCCGTCGGGACCGTCCCCTAGGCTCGGGCTCCCAGGGGATTCGGCTGAGGGAGGGCCCGTGGCGCAGAGGGGGACGAGGGGTTCCGGGCGGCGTGTGCCGCGGTGGGTGGTCGTCGCGGCCGGTGTCGCCGCGCTCGCGGCGGTCGGCTGGCTCGCGGTGGGCGCGTCCGTGCCCGGGGACGTCGTCATCGAGCGCGGGGGCGACGCCGGGCCGGAGGCGCCCGCCGCGGAGGACCCCGGGAGCGGGGACGGCGGCGCGGGGGATGCGGTCGCCCAGGCTCCCGAGGAGGCCGCCGCGCCTCCCACCGTGCACGTCGACGGGGCCGTCGCGTCGCCGGGCGTCTACTCCCTCGAGGGGGACGACCCCCGCGTCGCCGATGCCGTGGAGGCGGCGGGCGGCCTCGTCGAGGGCGCCGACACCTCCTCGCTGAACCTCGCGGCGCGGGTCGAGGACGCCATGAAGGTCCACGTGCCCGGGGAGGGGGAGGAGGCCGCCGCCCCGTCCTCCGACGGCACGGCGCAGGCGTCCGCAGGCGTCCCGTCCGACCCCTCCGCCCCCGTGAACCTCAACACCGCCACGGCCGAGGAGCTCCGGACGCTGCCGGGGGTGGGGGAGGCGACCGCCGCCGCCATCCTCGAGGACCGCGAGGCCAACGGCCCCTTCACCTCTGTGGAGGACGTCATGAGGGTCTCGGGCATCGGCGAGAAGAAGTTCGCCAAGATGCGGGAGCGGATCCGTGTGTGAGTGGCCGGAGCGCCCCCAGGTACCATGGGCGTTCGTCGTCTTCCTCGCGGCGGCCGGGTGCGTGGCCCTTCAGCTCCGGGCCGGGTGGGTCCCCGGCCCCGGCCAGGCCGCCCTGCTCGCTGCCGCCTGCGCCGCGGCCCTCGCCGCCGTGCGCAGGATCCGGCCGGCGCTCGTCGGGCGCGCCGCAGTCGCCGCGGCCGCCGTGGGGCTCGCGCTTGTCTCTGGGTCGCTCGAGCTCGCCTCCCAGGCGCGGGGCCGCGCCCTCCTCGAGGGGACGCCCGTCTCGAGGCTCTCCCTCACCACGGTCTCCGACGCCGTCGAGGGCACCTANGGGTGGAGCTCGGAGGCCGAGGCGTCCCTGGGCGGCGTCACGGTCGGGACCGTGCGCTTCCGGAGCGACGTGCCGCTCGGCCTCCGGGAGACCGTGGAGGGGGTGGGGACGTTCTCGGCGCCGGGCGAGGAGTACGCGGCCGAGATGCGCGGCCGCGGCCTGCTCGGGACGGTGCGGCTCTCGACCATCCGCGGCCGTGCTCCGGCACCGGGCCCGCTCGGGGCGTTCGCCCGGGTGAGGGCGTCGCTGCTCGAGGGGTTCCGCCCCGACGCCTCGGAGGCCCACGCCGTCGCAGCGGCGCTCGCGCTCGGGTGGCGGGGGGCGCTCCGCTCCACCGGCATCGCCGACACGGTGTCGGCGGCCGGCGTCTCGCACCTCGTGGCGGTCTCTGGCGCCCACCTTTCCGTGGTGGCGGCGCTATTCGGCGGGGTCGCGTCGCGGGCCAGGCCCCTCTGGGCGCGGACCGCGGTCACCGGGGTCCTCACCGGGTGCNTCGTGCTGCTGTGCGCCGTCCCGGCGTCGGCCCTCCGTGCCTGGGCCATGGCCCTCGCCTCCTCCGCCTCCCAGGTGGCGGGCCGGAGGGCGAGCCCCCTCGCGGCCCTGGGGTGCTTCGGCTGGCTCCTCTGCTGTCTCGACCCGACGGCGGTCTCGGACCTGGGGTTCTCGCTCTCGTGCACCTGCGTCGCCTGCCTCNCTCTCTTCGGCCCGTGGGCCAGGGCCGCCCTGGACCGGGTCGTCCCGGCCCCGCGCCCCCGCCCACACGCTGGGGCGCTTGCGCGCGCCCGCTCGTCGGCCCGCTCGCGCTGCGTGTCGGACCTCGCGGCGGGGCTCCTGTGCTTCGCGGCCTCGGCCCCCATGGCCGCCTCCGCCTTCGGGACCCTGAGCCTTGCGGGGCCGCTCTGCTCCATGGCCGCGGCGCCGCTGTTCCCCGTGCTGCTCGCATCGTCCCTCGCCGCGGTGGCCCTCGCGGCCGTCCCGGTGGCCGGCGCCGTGGCCGACCTCGCCGCCACGGGCGCGGCGTCGGTGCTCCTCGGCATCTGTCGGGCGGCCGCCGCGTTCCCGTGGGCGGTCCTGCCGGTGGAGGTCCCCGGGGCCGTGGGCGCCGTCGCCTCGGTCCCGGCGGCCGCCGCGCTCCTCGCGCTCTGGCCGAGGCCCCGGACGGCCGCGCTCCGGCGCGGTGTGGCCCTCGTCCTNGCCGCCGCCTTCGTCGTCGGGGCGCTCCCTTGGCTCGAGCCGCCGTCCCTGGAGGTGCTGGACGTCGGCCAGGGCGACGCCCTGCTGCTGCGCGACGGCCCACGGGCCGTCCTCGTCGACTGCGGGCCGCCCGGGGGCGGCCTTGCGCCGTCCCTGCGTTCCCGCGGCGTCGCGTCGCTGGACGCCGTCGTGCTCACCCACCAGCACGACGACCACTACGGCGGGCTCGGGGAGCTGGACGGCTCCGTGGCGGTGGGGAGCCTGGTCGTCGCGGAGGGAGTGGGAGCCTCCCTTTGCGAAGGGGTAGCCTCCGCGGNCGACGCACTNGGCGCCCCGGTCCGGGACGTCTCCGCCGGCGACGCGGTTCAGGTGGGAGGATGGAGGCTCGAGGCCCTCTGGCCGGAGGGCCCGGTGGACGGAACGGAGAACGCCCACTCGCTCTGCCTACTCGCCACCCACGCCCGAGGGCTCCGCGCCCTTCTCGCCGGCGACGCCGAGAGGGGCGAGCTCTCGCGGTTCGTCCCGGCGGTGGGGCCCGTGGACGTCCTCAAGCTCGGCCACCACGGATCCGAGGCGTCGCTCGACCGGGCGTGCCTCGGTGCGCTCCGGCCGTCCCTCTGCGTGGCCTCGGCGGGGGCGGGCAACGCCTACGGCCACCCGGACCCCGTGTGCGTCACCCTCGTGGAGGGGAGCGGGTCGCGTTTCCTGTGCACCGCCGAGCACGGCCCGGTGCGTGTGTTCGCCGACACCTCGACGGGGGTCCGGGTCTCGGTGGGACGCCCCGAGGCCCTGGCGGCGTGACCCCCGCGCCGTGGTAGGCTGGACCGACAGGGGAGAGGAGGGCCGGTGGCCCAGCAGCTGTTGCCCGCCTACGTGGCGGTGGGAGACAACAAGGTGATGCGCGAGGAGGCGGTGGCCCGCCTCAAGCGGCACCTCGACCCCGCCTTCGGGGAGTTCAACCTCGACGAGTGCCGCGAGCCCGCCAAGCTCACGCGGGACGGCCTGCTGCAGTCGCTCGACCAGCTCNCCTTCGGGGACGACCAGCGCTTCGTCATCGTCCACGGGGNCGACCACCTCCCCAAGGACGTGTCGGAGGCCGTCGTCTCGTACCTCGGGGACCCCAACCCCCNNACCGTCCTCCTCCTCACCGCCGAGCGGCTCGCCCGCAACACGCGGCTCTACAAGGCCGTGGCGGCACAGGACCCCAAGCCCGGGAAGAAGGGGCCCGTCACCGTCATCGGGTGCTCGCTCCCCAAGNCCTGGGAGCTCCCGGGTCTCTTCGCCNGCTTCTGCGNCNNCTTCGGGNTGGCGGTGNACCAGGCCGCCGCCGCCGAGGTCGTTGACCGCGTCGCCNCCGCCAAGGGCGACCCGACGCCCATGCTCCGCCAGGTGGCCTTCCAGCTCTCGTCGCGCTACGGCGCCGGCGCCTCCCTGGGCCTGGCCGAGGTGAGGGACTCCGTGGCGCGCATCGTCGAGCCCAAGCCCTGGACCTTCGCCGANGCCGTGGCGGAGCGGGACCTCCCGCGCGCCCTCGAGCTCTACGGCCTGTTCCGCGGCGACCCCGAGATCCTCCTCCACATGTTCGCCGTGGACCGGCTCCGCGAGCTCGTGTGCTGCCGGAGCCTCATCGCCCAGGGGCGCGGGACGCCCGAGGCCGTGGCCCAGGCCTTCGGCTACCCGTCTCAGCAGAGGTGGCGCTACAAGAACCACCCCCGGTGGGCCAGCGGCTTCACCGACGCCGAGCNNTCCCGCNCGCTCCGCGGCGNTGTCGAGTGCGAGCGCACCCTCAAGGGGTCCGGGAGCTCCCGGACCGCCTTCGTCCGGTGGGTCTCGTCCGTGTGCTCATAANGGTATGTATCAGGCGCCTTACAATACCGTATGAATGGGGCCATGGGCGCCGTGGGGCGGCGCCCCGCTGGTCTAGACTGGTTCCTTGTCACCAAGGAGGTCCAGTGAAGCTCAGTTATTTGGAAGAGAAGATCCACGCGGCCGACCCGTCCGCGCCGCTCGGCACGTCGAACAACCCCAGCAACCGCGTCCTCACCGTGGCCAACGCCGTCACGGTGTGCCGCATCGCGCTTACCCTCGTGTTCCTCTGGCTGTTCGTTACGGGCGCCGACCGCGTCCTCTGCCTCGTCATCTACGCCGTGGCGGCCCTCACGGACTTCGTGGACGGCCAGATCGCCCGGCGCACCCANANGGTGTCGTGGTTCGGCAAGCTCCTCGACCCGGCGGTGGACCGCTTCCTCCTGTTCACCGGCGTTCTCGGCCTCTGCATCGTGGGCGACCTCCCCGTGTGGGTGCCCGTCGTTCTCATCGGCCGCGACATCGTGCTCGCCGTCGGCATGGCCGTGGTCCGGCGCTACCGTCGCCGGCCCGTCGACGTCCTCTACATAGGCAAGGTGGCCACGGCCCTGCTCCTGGCCGGNNNCTCNTNGCTCCTCCTCGACATGCCGGTGCTCCCGGGGTTCGGGCTCGTGGACGTGCCGTGGCTGCCGCTGCTCAACGGCCAGGCCGCCTGCCCCGCCATCCTTGTCGTGTACTCGGGTACTGTCTGCTCCCTGATAACAGGCGTGCTCTACGTCGTCGAGGGCCTCCAGATCCGCTCCGAGGCGCTGGAGGGGGACCGCACGTCATGACTCGGACCCTCATGCCCGCGGCGCTCCTGGCGCTCCTCCTCGTGCTCCTCGCCCCGGTGCCCGCCGTGGCGGACACCGGCCTCGGCGCGCCTGGCGTCACCGAGGCCCAGGCCTGGATCGTCGAGGACTCCACCGGCCGCGTGCTCGCGGAGTCGAACGCNGACGCCGCCTTCGCCCCGGCCTCCATCACCAAGGTGATGACGGCCATGGTGGCCCTCGACGCCGGCCTCCCCATGGACACCGAGGTGGCCATGCCCGCCCATCCCGAGGACGGCTGGGAGGCGGCCCAGGTGGCGGGCTACGCNGTGGGGGAGACCTCCACCCTCGAGGACATGCTCGAGGTCCTGCTCGTGTACTCGGCCAACGATGTCGGCTATGCCATCGCCGAGAAGGTGGCCGGCTCCCAGGGCGCCTTCGCGGACCTCATGAACGAGAAGGCCGCCGAGATCGGCATGACGCGGACCACCTTCAAGAACCCCCATGGCCTCGAGGAGGACGGCCACGAGAGCTGCGCCCNCGACCTCGCCCTCATGGGCNGCTACGCNCTGACCCACTACCCCTTCATCGCCCGGATGGTCCGCACCCNCTCGGTGACGGTGCCGGTGAACGGGGAGCAGCGCACGTTCTACTCCACCGACGAGCTCATGCCCGTCTACAGCCCGCTCATCGGCATCAAGACGGGCAAGGTGGAGGCAGGCACCACGTTCCTGGGCGCCGCCCGCAAGGACGGGCTCACCCTCTACACGTGCGTCCTCGGGTGCGTCACCGACTGGGGGCGCTTCGAGGACACGCGGGCCATGATGGAGTGGGCCTTCGACGGCGCGACGGGGCTGACCCTCGCGGACCCCGACCAAACGCTCGAGACGCTGCCGTTCGCCTACCGGTTCGGCTTCTCGGTGTCGGTGCGGGCCCAGGCCGCCGTCACCGGCCTCCTCTGGCCTGACGGCACCGAGTGTTCCTACACGCGGGTCGCCCTCTCCAGCGACCAGCTCGGCATCCCCGGGGAGCCCGCCGGGGCCTGCCTCTGGCGTCAGGGCGACCGCATCGTGGGCGCCTGCGCCTACGTGGTGGACCCCACGGTCTCGCCCGACGCCGCCTGGTCGTCGGACCCGGCGGCGCCCCCGCTTCCCCTTCAGAGAAAGGCGGCATGACATGGCAGACGAGAACGGGACCCCCGAGGCGGTCCCCGGCAACGTGCTGGAGNGCGAGCACCTCCTNCTCGCCNGCTCCATGGAGCCCGACGCCCAGGGNCGCCCCGAGGCCGCCTGGTACGGNGACNNCGCCGGCGNGCCCGCGGCCTTCCGCGAGGGCTGTGCCCTGGCGGACGTGGGCGGCCTCGTGGCCACCTGCATCTCCGGCGACGCCGCGGACGCCTTCGTGTCCGCCGTCTTCACCTGCTACGTCCCGGCGCCCGGCCGGCTCGCCGGCGCCCTGTCCCTCATGGGCGACGGCCGTGTGGCCGCACCGGTGCTCCTGGCCGGGCTCGCCCCCAAGGAGTTCTGCGTCTGGTGCCCGGCGGAGCTCGCCGCGGGCCTCGGGGAGTGGATACGCGGTATCGCCGCCGTGGAGTCCGGGGGCGTCGCCCCGTACTCCTCCGTGGAGTTCTCCCACGGCGCCCCGCTCTCCACGACCCTGATGCTCGCCGGTCCGGAGGCCGCGGTCGTCCTCGGCGACTACCTGTCAGAGGGCGCGTCGCTCCCGGGTCCGGGGACCCTCGCCAACGTGCGTCTCGACGCCATCGACACCGTGGTCATGCGCCCCGAGGTCGGCTCGTTCGCACCCTACCTCGTGGTGGTGCCCGACGCCTCGGCGCGCGTGCTCTGGAGGAGCCTCCTCTCGTTCCAGTCCGTCGCCCCCGTGGGCACCTCCGCCGTGTGGGGAAGGGTCGCCGAGGAGGCGCCGGGCCTCGTGGACTTCCTCGACGACCCCATCGGGCGGAGGCTTCCCGCCGACCTCGGGCTCCAGGGCCTCCTCAGGCCCGGCGGCGACTTCANCGGTGCCCGCNCCCTCNACGGCGCGGGCGGACGGACGGAAGGGTAGGCCATGTACTCGATCTTCACCCCCGACGCCCNCCAGCCCTCGGGGACCTTCTCTCAGGGCGCCTCGGCGGCCCGCTATGTGTTCGTCTCGGGGCAGCTCCCCATCGACCCGGCGTCCGGCGTGCTCCGCGACGCCTCNATCGGCGTCCAGACGGTCNAGGTGATCCGCAACGTGGAGGCCGTCCTCGCCGACGTCGGGCTGGGCATCGACTCGGTCTGCAAGGTCACGCTGTTCCTCACGGACCTCAACGACCTCGAGGCCGTCGACGAGGTGTGCTCGGAGCGGTTCGAGAAGCCGTACCCCGCACGTTCAGTGGTGGGGGTCTCGGCGCTACCCCACGGGGCCTCCATCCAGATGGAGTGCGTGGCCTGCCGATAGGGCGAAGCCCGGGTGACGGAGGGTCCCGCGGGGGTACAATGAGGTCTCAACCGACACTCCAGGAGGCATCGATGCAGAACAATCCGGGCGCTTCCCAGAACAACCAGGCGGCATCCGATTCCACGACCATCTTCCGTATGCCGTCCACAGACGCCACCGTGCCGGACCTCATGGGTGCCCAGCGCCTCGCCAACCCGACGCTCTCCATCGTCAAGGGGCCCCATACCGGCACGACCTTCGTGTTGGACACTCCTGAGGTCACCATCGGCCGCGANCCCTCCAACACCGTGTTCCTCAACGACATGCCCGTCTCGCGCCACCACGCCAAGATGCACCTGGCGCCCGGCGCGGACACCGTGGAGGACCTCGGCTCCCTCAACGGCACCTGGGTGGACGGCGCCATCGTCAACCGGGCCATGCTCGAGGACGGCTCCACCATCCAGATCGGCACCTTCCGCATGATCTTCCACACCACCCAGAGCACGAGCCGCATCCAGACCGGAGCGTAAGGAACCCATGGCAGACGCCGGTTACCTCACCATAGGCAAGGTGGTCAAGCGCCTCCAGGCCCAGTACCCCGATCTCTCGGTCTCAAAGGTCCGCTACCTCGAGGACGAGGGGCTCCTCACGCCGTCCCGCACACCGGGCGGCTACCGGCTGTACTCCTCGCGCGACGTCAAGCGGCTCGAGACCATCCTCTACCTCCAGAAGAACCGGTTCCTGCCCCTCTCGGTCATCAAGGAGGAGCTCGACGGCGGGGGGGCGCCGGGCATCGCCGGCACCGACCCCGCCGCTTACCCCGAGTCCGTCTGCGACGACGAGGAGACCCGCGAGAAGCTCCACCNCCTCGAGAAGGCCCCGGAGCTCCTCGGTGTCTCGATCTCGTTCGTGCGGGACCTTGCCAACAACGGCATCGTGTCGCTGCGCCGCAGCCCCCAGGGCCGCGAGCTTGTGGACGGGCACGACTTTCGCCTCATCCGCTGCGCCGAGGCCCTGCGGCGGTTCGGTATCGAGCCCCGCAACCTGCGCCAGTACGTGAACGCCGCCAACCGCGAGACCGCGATGTTCGAGCNGGCCCTCTCGGTCCTCGGGCCCCGCCAGGGGGAGTTCACCGACGAGCAGCGCGCCCAGTACTCCCAGGCATTCGAGCAGATTCTGCACCTCACAGACTCCCTGCGCGACGATCTCATACGCCGCACCTTCGCCGACGTCCTGCGCAGGCAGGCGCCCAAGGACCAGTGATCCGCCCAACCCCCACACAGACAAGCCATGCGAGCCCAAGGAGAGAGACCCCATGANCAAGTTCGACTACCAGGACCTCGTCTGCGACATCCCCGNCTANCCGGAGCCCGGCGTCATCTTCAAGGACATCACGCCCCTGATCGCCGACCCCCAGGGATTCTCGGCCGTCATCGACGAGCTCGCGGAGCACTTCCTGGGCCGCGGCATCACCAAGGTCGTGGGCGCCGAGGCCCGCGGCTTCCTCGTGGGCGCACCCGTGGCCTACCGCCTGGGCGCCGGCTTCGTCCCGGCCAGAAAGCCCGGCAAGCTCCCCCGCGAGGTCATCTCCCAGTGCTACGCCCTCGAGTACGGCACCGACGAGATCCAGATCCACGCCGACGCCCTGACCCCCGACGACAAGGTCATCGTCATCGACGACCTCGTGGCCACCGGCGGCACGGCCGTCGCCTGCGCCCAGCTCGTGGAGCAGGCCGGCGCCTCGGTGGAGGGCTTCGGTTTCGCCCTCGAGCTCGCCTACCTGAACCCCCGCGACGTCATCGCCGAGACCTTCGGCCAGGAGGTCTTCTCCCTCATCGTCGTGGACTAGCCCTCCGCACACGGGGCACCCGAACGAGACGGCCGGCCCCCGGGGAGCGGGGACCGGCCGTNTTCTCCTGCCGCGGCGTGCTTGACGGGGCTAGTCGAGGAAGGAACGCCCCAGGGCGTCGGCTTGGAGCATGGCCGCCACNAGCTGCTCGGGCGTCACGTCGCCGGCCAGGTTGTGGATGGACTCGCCGGGGGCGCAGGCCTTCTCGGCGACCGCCGGGAGGCGGNACTCGTCAGTGATGCCGACGGCCTCGAGGGTGAGGGGGAGCCCCACCGACTCCATGAAGGCCATCACCTCGCCGAGCTCCTCGTCGGGGGCGTTCTCGAGCACGAGCTGGACCACGGTGCCGAAGGCCACGATGTTGCCGTGGGGCACGCGCTCGCACTCCTCGAGGGCCGTGGTGCCGTTGTAGACGGAGTGGGCCACGCAGAGGCCCGCGTTATCGGCGCCGACNCCCGAGAGGTAGATGTTGGCCTCGATGACGGCCTCGAGGCTCGGCACGAGCAGCCCCTTCTCGGCGGCGATGAGGGCTTTCAGGCCGTCGGAGAACAGCGTGTCGCGGCAGAGGCGGCAGAGGGCGAGGGCACTCAGGGTCACCCCGGTGTTCTCGAGGGAGGGGCTCTTGGTCCGGGCGGCGGCGCGGGCCTCGTAGTAGGTGCCGAGGGCGTCGCCCATGCCCGCCACGAGGAACGAGGTGGGGGAGTCGGCGATGATCGAGCTGTCCACGATCACGATGTCGGGGTTCTTGGGATAGAAGAGGTACTCGGCGAACGTGCCGTCGTCGTGGTAGATGACCGAGAGGCCGGTGCACGGGGCGTCGGTGGCGGCCACGGTGGGGACGATCGCGACGGGCTTCCCGCAGTGGAAAGCGCATGCCTTGGCGGTGTCGATGGCGGAGCCNCCGCCNNNGCCGCAGACGACGTCGATGNAGTCCTCCTCGACGATCTTCTCCATGCGGGCGATCTCGCCCNCNGACNNNATGCNGCCGAAGGTCTCGAACCTCGCGTA
The DNA here is from genome assembly GCF_905219715.1 of Olsenella sp. CU969. NCBI lineage: Bacteria > Bacillati > Actinomycetota > Coriobacteriia > Coriobacteriales > Atopobiaceae > Olsenella > Olsenella sp. CU969. The sequence continues at coordinate 20,607 of NZ_CAJMXC010000003.1, read as the reverse complement.
GGTGTCGGTACCCTCGAGGCNGGCGGTCACCTTGGGCTCCACGGCGGCCNGGCCGCTGCGGNTGCAGACGAACAGGAACCTGCTGCCGTATCCCTTGCAGATCTCGTGGAAGTGGAGCAGGACGTCGGGGTCCTGGGCGTACATCGAGGGAGCCCGCATTGCCTTGTACATCGAAGTGCCTCCTAAGGTGGGAAGGACGGGGTCGTTCAGAGTCTACGACCGGCGGCCCGGGTCCCGCCCCCCGATCTTCTGCCCTGTGCGGGATTTGAAATAACTGAACATACCCTGATGAAGGCTGTCGGGAGGGGAGCGCGCTATCATAGGGGACCTGAACGAACTATGAACGAGAGGGGAGGGCGCGTGATGCCGGGTGCCAGCGTGGCCGTGCCCCTCCGAAGGGCGCTTCCGGTGGCCCTGCCTGTCATGCTCGGATACGTGGTCATCGGCCTTCCCGCCGGCATCCTCGAGGCCGAGGTGGGCCTGNAGCCGTGGGCGGCNTTCGTGCTCTCGTGCACGTACTACTCGGGGGCCGGCCAGTTCATGCTGCCCAACCTGTGGCTCGCGGGCCAGGGCCCCTGGTCCATCGGTGCGTCGATCTCCCTGGTCNACATGAGGCAGCTCCTGTACTCGGCGGCCTTGGCCCCGGCCATGGCACCGGTCGCCAAGCCCCTCAAGGCGCTGTTCGCGGCCACCGTCACCGACGAGACGTTCGGCGTGAACATGGAGCGGCTGTCCTCCGACCCCTCGTGGGACGCCGCCTGCGCCACGGCGGTGAACGTCCTTTCCATGCTCTCGTGGGCCACCGCCAACGCCGTCGGCGCCGTCGTGGGGGACGCCCTCGCCATGCCCACCGACGTGGCGAGCTTCGCCATGACGTCCATCTTCATCTGCCTGCTCCTGACCCAGGAGTTCTCGCGCCCCACGGTCGTGGGCGCCGTCACCACCGCCGTGGTGGTGGCCCTCTGCAAGGCCGTGGGCGCCGGTGGCGTGGCCGTGGTCGCCGGGGCGGCCGCCGGCGTCGCCGTGGCCATGGTCGTCGGGGGCGCGGGGGAGTCCAGGTTCGGCGAGGGCGGTGGGTCGTAGTGGACGTCGCGCTCTTCTGGTCCCTGTACGCCATCATCCTCGCCACCATGCTCGTCTGCCGGTGCGTCCCCATGTTCGTCCTCGGCTCGCGCGAGCTCTCACCCCGTGTGCGCAGGGCTTTGGAGACGATCCCCGTGGCGGCATTCGCGGCCCTCGTGGCGAACGACCTCTTCCGGCCCGACCTCTGGGCGCAGGGGCCGACGGCCTGCGCGGTGCCGCTCCTGTCCGCCGNCNTCGTGGCGCTCTGCGCGGTGCGCACACGGTCGCTGGCGCTCTGCGCCGCCGTCGGCGTGGCCGCGTACCTCNTGTTGANCCTTGCGTTCNNGNATGGGTNCCGACGAGCGGGCGCTTGCACGCGTCGGGGATCGTGGGGTGATGGGGAGATCCCGTCTCTACTTTACATAACATATATTATCCGAGATTGAGGGGGAGTGGCGGACCGCTGCCGGCGGTCTCCTCGGCCGGCTGCCGCCACCGACTGCTACCATGGTGTGTCCCAATCCCGGGTCGTGCCACCAGAACCGCCGTGGNTCGTCCCACGTGAACGGAGGCCTGTATGGACCGCATCTCCTGCGACGTCTGCGTCGTCGGGTCCGGCATCGCCGGGCTCTGCGCCGCCACCGCTGCCGCCGAGGCCGGTGCCTCGGTTGCCCTCGTCTGCCAAGGGGCCCTCTGCTCGGGTTCGAGCTTCGCCGGCACCACGTGGGGCCTCGGCATGGTGGGCCCCCGGACCCCCGCACCCGAGGACGTGGAGGCCTTCGTCCGCGCCGTCCAGGGGCCCGGCGGCTCCAAGGCCCAGGACGCCTACGTGCGTGCCCTCGGCAACGGGTTCCACGGGGCCCTGGAGCGGTTCCGGGCCATGGGCGCCGTCATCGAGGACGTCGAGCCGGGCCACGGGGACGACCGCGCCTATGTGCCGTGCTTCGGCTCCGAGGTCCAGGACTGGCACGGTTTCCATGCCCTCGCCTCGGTTCAGGGGCTCCGTAACCAGTTATGTAAAGCTGAGGTCGGCGTCGCCCACCAGGCGGAGGTCGTCTCCCTGCTCCACGACCCCGCGGACGGCGCGGTGGCCGGCGTCCTGGCCCTCGTCGGGCCGCAGGCGTCGCCGCTCGTGGTGCGTGCCGGGGCCACCGTGCTCGCCACCGGCGGTGCCGCCGCGGCCCTCTCCCCCACCCTCGCGAGCCCCCTTGCCCGCGGGACCGGTCTCGTCATGGCCACAGACGAGGGCGCCACCTGCGGAAACCTCGGATACGGCCAGGTCATGGCCGGTATCCTGACCAAGGGACGCCCCGCCGTCTTCAACGAGAAGGTGTGGGGGCTCACGAGGCTCGTCAAGGACGGCAGGGACGTCTTCGACCTCGCCGGGGTCTCCCCCGCCCGGGCCCGGGAGGCCTTGGAGGCGCACTCCTGGCACGGCCCCTACTCGCGGCAGCGGGTGTCCCGCCTCGTGGAGGAGTCGGTCGCGGCCGTCGGCGGGACGTGCGAGGCCGTCGTCGACCGCCCCGAGGGCGAGGTCCAGCCGTTCGTCGCCACCTACATGGACTGGCTCGAGGAGACCCACGGCCTCTCGTGGGGCGAGCCCATGCCCCTGGCCCTCTTCCACCAGGCCTCCAACGGCGGCGTCCGCTGCGACGTCGACGGCTGGACCCGCGTGCCGGGCNTCTACGCGGCCGGCGAGGTCGCCCCCGTCTTCGCCGTCGACCGGCTCGGCGGCATCGCGAGCGCCACCGCCATGGTGTTCGGTCTTGCGGCCGGGGGCGCCGCGGCACGGGGCGTCATGTCANGGCGCCAAGAGGGTCGTCGTTACCTGTGTTTCCGCGGCGAGGACGGCGCGCCGCAGGCGGTGTCGTCCCTGGAGGGGCTCTCCCCGGACGGTGCCGCCGCCCTCGGAGAGGCGCTNGCCGGGCGCCTCCGCACCGGTGCCCACGACCTCGTGCGCGCCGCCATGGACGAGGCGGGCTCCCCCTTCTAGCCGGCGTCGGCGCCGGGCCCTCCCGTCGGCCCCGCGTCGGGCGGCGCGGGCTCGCCCGTCCCCCTGAGAAGGTCGCGGACGCGGTCGTGGAGCTCGGGGGCGAGGTCCGAGTCCATGACGAAGAGCACCTGGTCCGCCGCCTCCAGGGTGAGGTCGGCGGTGGGCACGACCCGGCGCCCGCAGCGCTCGACGACGGCCGCCACGCAGCCGGCCGGGAGCGGCAGGTCGGCGAGGCGCCTCCCCTCGGCGGGGGACCCGAACGCCACGCAGACGGCCTCCGTGAGCACCGACCTCCCGTGCACGGGGGACCCGCAGTCGCAGCGGGCCCCCACCAGGGGCTGCAGCAGGTGCTCGTAGTAGCCCTCGGTCTTGGTGAGGTTGGCGACCACGTAGGCCACGAGGGAGACGAGGGAGAGCGACAGCAGCGCCGAGAAGCTGCCGGTGAGCTCGANCACGAGGAGGCAACCGGTCACGGGGGCGTGGATGACGCCGGCGAAGAGCCCGGCGATCCCCAGGAGCATGAAGTTGTNGACGTAGGCCGGGTCCATGCCTAAGACGGCCACGGCGCCGCGGCCGAACAGGGCGCCTGCAAGCGCGCCCATGGCAACGAGCGGGTAGAGGGTGCCGCCCGGGGTGCCGGAGCTCGCCGAGGCGTCGGTGAGCAGGTACTTCCCCAGAAGCAGCCCCGCGATGGCCAGCGTGGGCCGGCCCGAGACGTGCTCGAGGAGCCCGAGGATGGCGTCGCCCCCGCCCAGGAGCTCGGGGACCGTGAAGGCCCCGACGGCGGCCAGGGCGAACGGCACGGCGTACCGGGTACCCGGCGCGTGCCTCCGGATGCGGCCGTAGAGCCGGGTGCCGAGGAACATGCCGCGGTTGTGGCNGGCGCCNAGCAGCCCGAGGAACAGCCCCTGGAGCATCACGATCCCGTAGGTGACGTGCGGGAGGTCCCGGGCGAAGCCGATCGGGATGANGGGGCCCGTGCCGAGGAACTGGTTGACGATNTAGACGGCGGCCACCGCGGACGACATCGTGCCGATGACGAGCGGTGCCGAGAACGACTTGTGGACCTCCTCCACGGCGAACATGACGCCGGTGAGTNGGGCCTGGAACGCCGCGGCCATGCCGGCTCCCGAGCCGCAGNTGACGAGGAGGCGGCGCTCCCCCTCCGTAGAGCCGGCGGCACGCGCCACGGCGGTGCCGCAGAGGCCGCCGAGCATGACCGAGGGGCCCTCGCGTCCGAGGGAGAGGCCGCCCAGGGCGCAGAGCACGCCCTCGGAGAACTTGGCCGCCATGGTGCGCGCCCAGGGAATCTGCAGGCGCCCGAGGGCGTCGGCCTCGATCTGGGGGATGCCGGACCCCGAGCTCGTGGGCGCCCAGCGCACGAGGGCGGTGACGGCGGCCCAGAGGACGACCATGACCGCGACCCACCCGGCGACCGCCAAGGGGTTCCCGGCCGCCGCCGCGGTGACGGAGCGCATGGTGCCGTCCGCGAGGTTGAGGGCGAGCCGGAAGAGGCCCACGACGATCCCGGCGCCGAGGCCCACCGCGGCGCCCTCGACGACCATATGCACTTGGAGGCGTCGGGAGAGCCGCAGCGCCACGGGGTTGATCTGCTTCAAGGGNCAGGACCTCGACGGGGATGGTTGTCCTCCCCAGTCTAGGACTAGATGACGAGGTTGCCCAGGAACAGGGCCGCGCTGTTGGCGGCGACGGCCCCGTCGGCCNCCGCGGTCACGACCTGGCGCAGGGGCGTTTGGCGCACGTCCCCCGCAACGAAGAGCCCCGGCGTGGAGGTGGACATGTCGGCGCCGGTGACGACCTCNCCGTTCCCGTTGANCTCGGCGAGCCCCTCGACGAGCCCCGAGGCGGGCACGGTCCCGATGAACACGAAGACGCCGAACGTGCCGGCGCCGTGCNCCACGNNCTCGANCTCCCCGGTCTCGGTGTCGCGCAGGGTGATGGACTCGGGCAGNCCGTCGCCCTCGAGCTTTGCGATGGCGCAGCGGTAGCGGACCTCGACCTTGGGGTTGAGCTCCACCCGCTCGACCAGGGAGGCCTGAGCGCGGAGGTGGTCCTTGCGCACGACCATGACGACCTTGGAGCAGATGCGCGAGAGGAANNCGGCCNCCTCGCAGGCGNTNTTGCCGCCGCCCACGACGTAGGTGACCTTGTCGCGGTAGAACATGCCGTCGCAGNTGGCGCAGTAGGAGACGCCGCGGCCGCGGAACTCCTCCTCGCCCTCGAAGCCCGCAGGGCGCGGGGTGCCGCCCGTGGCGAGGACCACGGCGCGGGACTGGTAGGTGTCGGACGCGCCCTCGACGAGGAACAGCTGCGTCTCGGGGTCGTAGGCGAGGCCGTGGACGGTGTCCTGGGCGAAGGCGGCGCCCAGGTGCTCGGCGTGGTCGTGCATGCGGATGCTCAGGTCGAAGCCCGAGACGTTCTCGATGCCGGGGTAGTTGTCCACGAGGTCGGACTGCGAGATCTGCCCGCCCCAGCTGCCGGACTAGACGGTCACGGCGTCGACGGCGGCACGGTTGGCGTAGATGGCGGCGGTGAGGCCGGCGGGACCCCCGCCGACCACGGTGAGGTCGTGATAGACCATGGTTCGTCTCCNCCCCTNGGGAAGCGTCGTGTTCTCTGCCGATNCCTACCCGGNGGCGCCCGNTCCTTTCCCCTCCCGCGCACGGTGTGAACGGCCGNAGGCCCGCCGCCCCCTGACGGGACGACGGGCCTCCGGCACGGGCGGGCGGCGCAGAGCCGCCTAGGTCTCNTCGATGTACTCGGGCTCGGCGCTGTCCTGCGTGGAGACCTTGGGGAGGATGAGGTTCAGCAGGATGCCCACGATGGCGCTGGCGGCCATGCCNGGGATGGTGTAGTCGCCCACGGGGATGGAGTAGCCGCCGCACTCCATGCCCACGCCGAGGACGATGGTGACCGCGGCGATCATGAGGTTGCGGTTCTCGCCGAAGTCGATGTTGTTGGTCACGAGCATGCGCAGGCCGTTGCTGGCGATGAGGCCGAAAAGCAGGAGGCTCACGCCGCCCATGACGGGGGTGGGGATGCTCATGATGAGGGCCTCGAGCTTGGGGCAGAAGCCGCCCACGATGAAGGCGAAGCCGGCCGCGTACCAGAAGATCTGGGTGGCGTAGACGCGGGTCACGCTCATGACGCCGATGTTCTCGGCGTAGGTGGTGGCAGGGGGGCTGCCGATGAGGCCCGCGATGCACGTGGCGATGCCGTCGCCGGCGAGGGACCGCGGGAGCATGGGANCGAAGTCCTCGCCCACGACCTCGGAGACCACGAGCAGGTGGCCGATGTGCTCGATAACCACCACGAGGGCCACAGGCGCGATGAGGGCGATGGCCACGGGGTCGATCACCGGGTGGTTCTGGAAGCTGGGCAGACCCACCCAGGCCGCGTCCATGACCGGGGCGAAGTCGACGAGGCCGAAGAACGCGGCGACGACGTAGCCCACGACGATGGCCAGGAGCACCGGGATGGTGCCGATGAGGCCCTTCATGGACGAGAAGCCCACGGCGGCGAACAGCGTCACGCCGGCGACGAGGGTGCCGACGGCGTTGAAGCCGTCCCCTGAGGAGTTGAGCGCCATGTTCACGGCCGTGGCCGAGAGGCCGATGCCAATCACGACGATGATGGACGCGATGAGCACCGGCGGGAGGATGCGGTCGATCCACGCGGTGCCGGCGAGCTTGATGATGCCCGCCACGGCCAGGAACACGAGGCCCGCGCAGAAGATGCCCGAGAGCGCCGCGTCGAGGCCCTGGGTGGCCCCCACGGCAACGATGGGGCTGATGAACGCGAACGAGCTGCCCAGGTAGCTGGGGATCTTGTTCTTGGTCATGAGCAGGTAGCACACCGTGCCGATGCCGNNGCACATGATGGCCACGCTCGGGTGGAGCCCGGTGAGGATGGGGACCAGCACCGTCGAGCCGAACATCGACATCATGTGCTGGATGCCTAGGGGGATCGCCTGCGCCACGGGCACGTGGTCGGAGACCCCGATCACCTCTCTCTGCCTTGCCATACCTCTCCTTTCNTGAGAAAAGCGGGCCCGGTGTGCTTCCCGGACCCGCTTGAATCCGGACCTGTGCGTTCGGACGGGGCTATGAGATGAGGAACGAGACCAGGAAGGCCGCGGCCGCCACCCACATGAGCGGCTTCACCTTCTTGACGTTGCCGGTGGCGACGGAGACCACCACGTAGGTGATGAAGCCGAGGCCGATGCCGGTGGAGATGGAGTAGGTCAGCGGGATGCCGATGACGGTGACGAACGCGGGCAGGCCGTCGAGNNNGCTGGTCCAGTCGATGAACTGGACCTGGTCCATCATCAGGTAGCCCACGAGAACGAGGGCGCCGGCGGTGGCCGGGGTGCTCACGACGGCGATGAGCGGCGAGAAGAAGGCCGCGACGATGAAGAGCACGCCGGTCGTCACGGAAGTGAGGCCGGTGCGTCCGCCGTCCGCGGCGCCGGAGGCGGACTCCACGAACGTGGTGATGGACGAGGCGCCCATGAGGCCGNCCGCCGCCGCCGCGGCGGAGTCGACCACGAGGATCGGGCGGATGTCCTCCACCCTGCCGTCCTTCGTGAGGAAGTCGCCCTGCTTGGCGACGGCGAAGGCCGTGCCCATGGTGTCGAAGAAGTCGCTCATCATGAGGGAGAACACGAACATGAGGAGCACGGGGCTTATGACCACCTTGGCGATGCCCATGACGCCCTGCTCGTCGACCATGAAGGGCGCGCCGAAGGTGGAGAAGTCCAGGGGCGATACGATGCCCGAGGGCATGGTGGTGACGCCCAGCGGGATGCCCGCGACCACGGCGATGAGGATGCCGATGAGGATCTCGCCCGGCACCTTCAGGCAGTAGAGCACGAAGGTGGAGAAGATGGCGATCATGCCCACGATGTAGGCGGGGTCCGTGACGGCACCCATGGTGATGAGCGTGGACTCGTCGTTGACGACGATGGCGCCGTTGATGAGGCCGATGAGGGCGATGAAGATGCCCAGGCCGGCGGCGATGGCGTGGCGCAGCGAGGCGGGGATGGCGTCCATGATGGCCTCGCGCAGGCCGCAGAGCACGAGGGCGAGGATGACGATGCCCTCGATGAACACGACGGCCATGGCGGCGTGCCAGTCGCCGTTGCACAGGCCCGTGAGCGTGAACGCGACGACGGCGTTGATGCCCATGCCCGACGCGCAGGCCAGGGGGCGGTTGGCGAAGATGCCCATGAGGATGGTCATGACACCCGCGCCGATGCAGGTGGCCGTGACGCCGGCGCCCATGGGGATGCCGGCGGCCGACAGCAGCGCCGGGTTGACGGCGATGATGTAGGCCATGGCCAGGAAGGTGGTGACGCCTGCCCGAAGCTCGGTGCCCACGGACGAGCCCCTCTCCCCCATGTGGAAGAAAGACTCAAGGGCACCCTGTCCCCCGGTCGTCCCGAAGGATTTTTCCATGCGATTGTCCTCTCGATCTCTCGTCTTCACCGGGCCGCTCCCTCACGGCGCCGGCCTATGTGCCAGGTGCCTAGGAGGCGCCGCTGGAACCGAAGCCGCCCGCCCCGCGGTCCGTCTCGTCGAGCTCCCCCACCTCGACGAGGGACACGGTGGGCACGCGCTGGATGACGAGCTGGGCGATGCGCTCGCCGCGCTCGATGGAGATGGGGGTCTCGAGGTCGAGGTTGACCGCGCAGACCTTGAGCTCCCCGCGGTAGTGGGAGTCGATGAGACCGGGCGTGTTGGCCATGGAGAGGCCGCGCTTGAGCGCCATACCGCTGCGGGGCTGGACGAAGCCGGCGTAGCCCTCGGGGATGGCCACGGCGAGCCCCGTGCCGACGAGCCTGCGCTCGAGGGGCGCAAGGACGACGTCCTCGTTGGAGCGGAGGTCGAGCCCGGCGTCGCCCTCGTAGGCGTAGGACGGGAGCTCGACCGTGGGGTCGATGCGCTTGATGGGGACGACGACGGGGGTGTCACTCATCGGCGAGCCTCCTAAGCTCCTCGCTGAACTCATCGATGTCCTTGAAGTCGCGGTAGACCGACGCGAACCGCACGTAGGCGACGCGGTCGATGTCGCGGAGCCTCACGAGCACCATCTCGCCGAGGTCGCCGCTGGCCACCTCGGACACGCCGCGNTCGCGCAGGCCGTNCTCGACGCCGTCGATGAGGGCGTCGAGCTGGGCCACGTCGAGGTCGCGCTTAACGGTGGCGGCCACGAGGCCGCGCATGACCTTCTGACGGTCGAAGGGCTCGCGCCGGCCGTCCCGCTTGACGACCACGAGGGGGAGCTCCTCGCGACGCTCGTAGGTGGTGAAACGGGTGCCGCACCTCACGCACTCGNGCCGCCTCCTGATGGCCTCGTTGCTCTCCGAGGGCCTGGAGTCTACGACCTTGGACTCGTCGCAGCCGCATGTTGGGCAGTGCATGGCATCCCTTCCTTGCCGCGGGGGCGACCGCATGGCGGTACCCGGCCACCGANAGATAGCACGCGGGCTCCACGGACACTCCACGGCCTCACCACATGGAGAGGAGCCTNTAACAGTTTGTATNAGGACGNGGGCGTTGTAAAGGCGGACCCCGCCGTTCCCCGAACAGATGTTTTTGACCGAACGTCCGTTTGCTATGATGGTGGCCACGACCGTACCGACCGTCGGAGGTCCCATGACCCGTCCCAAGCTCAGCCACCGTGTGCAGATGATCTACGACTACCTCGTGGAGTACTGCCACGACCACGGCTACCCGCCCTCGGTCCGCGAGATCGGCGACGCCGTGGGCCTCAAGTCGCCGAGCACGGTCCACATGCACCTCCAGACGCTCGAGCAGAAGGGTCTCATCNNGAGGACCGCCAACAAGTCGCGCACCATCGAGCTCGTGGACTGCCACGGGCCGTCGCGCCAGGCGGTGGAGGACGGCGGCACCACGCTCGCCCAGGTGGACATCGACATGGACTCCTCCACGCTCCGCCTCCCCCTGGTGGGCCGCGTCGCGGCGGGNGTCCCCATCCTGGCCGAGCANNACGTCGAGGAGAGCTTCACGCTCCCCACGGGCATCGTGGGCGACAACTGCTCCTTCATGCTCCGCGTCAAGGGCGACTCCATGATCAACGCCGGCATCTTCGACGGCGACTACCTCGTGGTGCGTGAGACCTCGGACGCCGTGAACGGCGAGATCGTCGTGGCCCTCGTGGGCGACGGCGCCACGGTCAAGACGTTCTACCGCGAGAGGGACCGCTGCAGGCTCCAGCCGGAGAACGACGCCATGGAGCCCATCTACGTAGAGAACCCCCGCATCCTCGGCCGGGTGACCGCGCTTCTGCGCACCATCTCGTGACCGCGCCCTCCCCTTCCGGCCCCTGGGAGCGCCCCGTCGGCCGTGTGCGGCTCTTCGACGCCGTGCGCGGCTTCTCCGTCGTGTCGATGGTGCTCTTCCACCTCTGCTACGACCTCGTCTTCATCGAGGGGGTCGACGTCGCGTGGTTCGCGCCGCCGCTACAGGACGTCTGGCGGGCGTCCATCAGCTGGACGTTCCTCCTCGTGTCGGGGTGGATGTGCAGCTTCTCCCACGACAACCTCACGCGCTCACTGCGCTACCTCGCCGTGGCGCTCGCCATCTTCGCGGCCACGTCCCTGGCGGCCGTGGACGACCCCGTCAGCTTCGGCATCATATTCTGTATAGGCGCCGCCACGCTCGTGGACGCCCTGCTCGAGCGCGCCCACCTGGAGCCGCGCGGGCTCNCGTGCGCCGCGGCGCTCCTCGCGCTCTTCCTCCTGACGCTCGGCGTCCCCTCGCGGGAGCTGGGCGTCGGTCCGTGGGAGGTGACGCTCCCCGCCGGCTGGTACGCCCACCCNGGCCTCGCATGGCTCGGCCTGCCGTCGCCGGGGTTCGTGTCGGGGGACTACTACCCCCTCGTGCCCTTCGCCCTCATGTACGGCGTGGGCGTGGCCGTGGGGCGCTGGTTCGCGCCGCGCGGGTACCCGCGCCGGGTCCTCGCGGCGCGGTGCGCCCCTTTCGAGTGGGTGGGGCGCCACGCCCTCCCCATCTACGTGGTGCACCAGCCCCTGCTGCTCGCCGCCCTCGNGNTCCTCGGCGTCTAGGCGTCCGGGGCCGGGTCGNCGGNCCGNTANGGCTCCAGCGATCCTGCCAGGCGCGGCGGAACCTTGGCCGTGACGTGCAGGCCGCCGTCCNCGTAGGTCTCGCGNACCACCTGCCCGCGCTCGTGCNCCATCTTCATGAGCNGGCCCTTGTCGTAGGGCACGAGCGCCGTCACGGTGACGTCGCCCTCGGAGGCCTTGGTCGCCACAGCGTGCAGGAGCGCGCCCAGGCCCGTCTCCTCCTTGGCCGACACCATGACGGCGTCGGGGAACGCCAGGCGCAGGGCCTCGCGGTCCGCAGGGTCCAGCAGGTCCACCTTGTTGAGGCAGAGGAGGGTCTCCTTGTCGCCCGCGCCTATCTCGTCGAGCGTCCTTCTCACGGCCTCCTCCTGGGCCCTCCAGTCGGGGTTGGAGGCGTCCACCACGAGCATCACGAGGTCGGCGCCGGACACCTCGGCGAGGGTCGACCNGAACGACTCCACGAGCGTGGTCGGGAGCTTCTGGATGAAGCCGACGGTGTCGGTGAGGGTGATCCTGCGGCCCTCGGCGAGGTCGAGGGAGCGGGTGGTGGGGTCCAGCGTGGCNAAGAGCTCGTCCTTGGCGTAGACGTCGGAGTCCGTGAGGGCGTTCAGGAGCGTCGACTTGCCGGCGTTGGTGTAGCCGGCGAGGGAGACGCGGTAGATGCCCGAGTCCCAGCGGGCCTTGGACTGGGTCCTGCGGCGCGAGGCCACCCGCTCGATCTCGCCGCGGAGGTGGGAGATGCGGTCGCGGATGAGCCGTCGATCGACCTCGAGCTGCGACTCGCCTTGGCCGAACCGGCTGCCGATGCCTCCGCGGGTCTGCTCGCCCATGAGGTGGCTCCACATCCCGCGCAGGCGCGGGAGCACGTACTTGAGCTGCGCGAGCTGGACCTGGAGCCTCCCCTCCCGGGTCTGGGCGTGGCTNCCGAAGATGTCGAGGNTGAGCGCCGTGCGGTCGATCACCTTCACGGGCTCGCCCAGGGCCCGCTCGAGGTTGCCCTGCTGGGAGGGGGTGAGCTCCTCGTCGAAGACCACGACGTCCACGTCGAGCGCCTCCACGGCCTCCTTGAGCTCCAGCACCTTGCCCGAGCCGATGAAGGTCTTGGGCACGGGGCGGTCGAGCCGCTGCGTGAGGGTCCCCACGACGTCGGCGCCGTCGGTGTCCACGAGGCGGNCGAGCTCGGCCATGGAGCGCTCCTNGGGCCACTCGTCGGCCCGTCCGAGGTCGACGCCCACGAGAAGGGCACGCTCGCGCGGCAGTGCGGTGGGTTGCGGTGTCTTCCGGGCCATGGAGCCCCCTTTCAGCGCCCCGCCTCGACGGAGCGCCTGAGATCGTCTGTCACGAGCGCGGCCGCCCCCTCGACCGTGGTCTCCCCCATGGGCACCACGGTGGCGCGGCCGTCGCGCCGTATCCACGAGAGCTGACGCTTGGCGTAGCGCCTCGTGGAGCGCTTCACCTGCTCGCGGGCCTCGTCNAGGGTGCAGAGGCCGTCGAGGNCCGCGAGCACCTCATTGTAGCCGATGGCTNNGGAGGCGGTGGCGGAGCGGCGGATGCCGGCCTCGTCGAGGGCGCGCACCTCGTCCACGAGGCCGGCCGCGAACATCTCGTCCACCCGGCGGTCGATGCGCGCGTACAGGGTCTCGCGCTCGGGCACGAGGGCCCAGATGCGGGCGGCGTAGTGGGGGTCGCGGTGCCTCAGGTGGCGGGTGCGCTCCGCGTAGGACTTGCCCTGGTCGGCGAGCTCGAGGGCGCGCACCACCCGGCGGACGTTGTTGGGGTGCACCGCCGCGGCGCTCTCGGGGTCGCGGTCGCGCAGGAGGGTCCAGAGGGCCTCGGGGCCCCGCTCGCGGGCGACGGCCTCGTAGCGGGCGCGGGGGCCCGAGGCGGCGTCTCCCGAGGGGAAGTCCATCTCGTCGATGACGGCGTCGAGGTAGAGGCCGGTGCCCCCGCAGAGCACGGCGCAGCCGGCCGTCTCGAGGGACCGGTCCACGCACCGGCGCGCGTCGCGCTGGAAGAGGGCGGTCNAGTNCGNNTCGNCNAACCCGGCGACGTCGACCATGAGGAGCTCGGCACGCCGTTCGGCGACCGGCGTCTTGGCCGTGCCGATGTCCATGGAGCGATAGACCTGCATGGCGTCGACGGAGACCACGGGGCAGCCCANGGAGCTCGCCACANGGTCCGCCACGGCCGACTTGCCCGACGCCGTGGGACCGCAGACGCAGGCGACGGGACCCGGCAGCCCCCCGCTCATCGCGGGTCGNCGGCGCAGGTGCCCCGGAGGTACCACGGGCGGCCGTCGAGCACCTCGACGGGCACGACCTTGNCCACCAGGTCGGCGGAATCCGCGCCCTCGGGGGCCTCGAAGAGCACGGTGACGTTCTCAGGGCTGTGGCCGGTGAGGACGCNGGGGTCCTTTTTGGAGGGGCCCTCAACGAGGACGTCCACGGTGCGGCCCACCTGGCGGCGGTTGTAGTCCCAGCTCTGCTCCTGCACAAGGGCGGCGAGCCGGTCGAAGCGGCCCTGAATCTCGTCGCGCGGAGTCGGGTCGTCCACGGCGGCGGCGGGCGTGCCCTCGCGCTTGGAGTAGATGAAGGTGAAGGCGCTGGAGAAGGCGGCCTCCCTCACGAGCGAGAGGGTCTCGAGGAAGTCCTCCTCGGTCTCGTTGGGGAAGCCGACGATGATGTCGGTGGAGAGGGCGANGTCGGGCATGGCGGCACGGCTGCGGCGCACGAGGTCGAGGTAGTCCTTCCGGGTGGANTTCCGGTTCATGCGCCGGAGCACGTCCGTGGAGCCCGACTGCACGGCGAGGTGCAGCTGGGGCATGACGGCGGGCAGCTCCGCCATGGCGGCGATGGTCCCGTCGGTGAGGTCCTTTGGGTGCGAGCTCGTGAACCGGATGCGCTCGACGCCGGTGGCGGCCACGGCCCGGAGGAGCTCGGCGAACCGGGGCTCGCCGTAGCGGTCGCGCCCGTAGGAGTTGACGTTCTGGCCGAGGAGGCACACCTCGCGCACGCCGTCCGCCACGAGGGCCTTCACCTCGGCCACGACGTCCTCCATGGCGCGGCTGCGCTCGCGCCCGCGGACGTAGGGGACGATGCAGTAGCTGCAGAAGTTGTTGCAGCCCGTCATGATGGGGACCCACGCGTGGAACGGTGACTCCNCGCGGTCGGGGAGGTCGCTCGAGAACGCGGTGCCGGGCTCCGCGGTGTCGGCCTTGAGGGACGAGCCCGCCTCGGCGCGCGANTCCTCGAGNAGCCNCGGCAGACTGGCGATGGCCTGGGTGCCGAACACGACGTCCNCGTTGGGGATGANGGAGCGCATGGNGTCGCCCTCGCGCTGGGCGATGCAGCCGCCCACGCAGACCGTGCGGAGGCCGGACGGCGGAACGGGCGCGCTCACCATGGCGGAGGCCTGGCCCTGGAGGTGCGTGTCGGCCTTCTCCCTGACGCAGCAGGTCATGAAGACGACGGCGTCCGCCTCCTCGGGCGTGGGCGCCTCGAGCATCCCGCAGGAGTCGAGGACGCCGGCGACGCGCTCGGAGTCGTGGAGGTTCATCTGGCACCCGAAGGTCTTCACGTGGTAGGTGAGGCCGGCGAGGCCGCCCTCCCCCATCAAGCCCCCAGCTCCTGGGAGCGCTTGAGCACGGGGGCCGGGGAGGCGGCGGCGTCCCCCACGGCGAGCGGGTGCACGTAGACGGCGATGCGGATGGCCGTGCGGGAGTCGNCGTCGATCTGGATGTCGGAGAAGGTGGGGGCGATGGAGATGTCGAAGCCCGACGGGATGAGGAAGCCGCGCGCGATGGCCACGGCCTTGACCGCCTGGTTCACCGCACCGGCACCGACGGCCTGCAGGTTGACGGGCACGCCGTCCTTCACCATCCCGGCGATGGCCCCTGCCACCGAGGCCGGGGACGACTTGCTCGANACTTTNAGGAANTCCATGACCGTTGCTCCAGTGTTGCGGATGAGGTTGATGCGTGGTGCGGTTGAGGCGGCGCTTTGCCAATGGTACCCGAACCGCCCGNTGACCTGCATGGCGGGGAGGGCTCCGTCACCCCTCATCCTCTTTGAGGAGGGGAAAGGTGACCACGAGGCGGTCCCCGGTGGAGCGCACCGTGGGGGCGTCCTCGAGGGAGACGTAGTAGCGGTCCGCGATGAAAGAGAAGGCGCGCTCCATGAGGCGCGAGAACTCCTCGGCGTCACCCTCGTCGATATGGAGACTCCTACGGTCCCGGGAGAGGTCCACGGGTCGCCTGCGGCCGGTGCCGTCGTCGGGGCGGTGGGTGAGCCTGGCCATCACGGATCGGACGGGGCGGATCGCTCCCGAGAGGATGCGGTGCGCCGTGCGCTCGGAGATGGGGAGCCCCACACCCTCGGCGGTCTCCACGAGCTCCCGGGCGTCGGCCGCCACGCAGAGCCGCTCGAGCACGGGGAGCGAGGAGGGGTCGTCCACGAAGAGGATGCCCGTCTCGTCGAGGGACGAGGAGAGGCGGGAGCGCACCGTGGCCACGACCTCGGCCGCGGAGCCGAGGAACACCTGGACCCTCCCCCGCTCCTCGAGGGCGAACTCGCAGCACGTCCGTGCGATGTTGNGGGGCCCGGAGCCCACGGTCTGGCGCCCCTCGTCGTCGGTGGCGAGGGCGGGCCAGGTGGACTGGTCGGCGCGCTCGGGGACGTCGTCGCAGGAGCACATGACCGAGACCGACGAGCCTCCGCCGGGCACGGAGGCGGCGACGTGGGCGTCCTCGGCGTTCTGGCGGATGGAGAAGAGCGCCATGCCGNGGCCGTGGACGCCCCACCGGTCCTCGTGGACCGTGTCGAGCTTGGAGGTCACGCGTGCCTCGAAGATCTGCTCCTGGAGGGCAGCGGGGACGCCGCAGCCGTCGTCGAGCAAGACCACGCGCCGTTGGGTGCCGGTGCGACCCGTGGCCACGTAGACCTGGGTCGCACCGGCGTCGCGCGCGTTGCGGAGCATCTCTATGACGACGTCCTCCACGCAGCGGATGTCATGCCGCGCCTGACGGCGTTCCGCCTCGTCGACGACGAGGCGGACGAAACCGTCGCCGAGGTTCTCCTCGACCCGCACGGCCGAGGAGCCGATGACGTCCGACACGAAGTCCGCGAGGTCGCCCATGGGCTACTTGGCCACATCGACGGCGCGGGACTCGCGGATGACCACGACGCGAACCTGGCCGGGGTACTCCATCTCGTCCTCGATCTGCTTTGCGATGTCGTGGGCGAGTACGACGGCCTTGGCGTCGGAGATCTTCTCAGGCTCCACCATGACATGGAGCTCGCGGCCGGCCTGCATGGCGTAGGTGCGCTCGACGCCCTCGTGGGCGTTGGAGATCTCCTCGAGCTTCTCGAGACGCTTGATGTAGGTCTCGGCGGACTCGCGGCGGGCGCCCGGACGGGCGGCGCTGATGGCGTCGGCGGCCATCACGAGGACGTCGAGGACCGTGGAGGGCTCGACGTCGGCGTGGTGCGCCTCGATGGCGTGCACGACGTCGGCACGCTCGCCGTAGTTGCGGGCGAGGTCGGCGCCGATGACGGCGTGCGGCCCCTCGACCTCGCGGTCGATGGCCTTGCCGAGGTCGTGCAGGAGGCCGGCGCGCTTGGCGAGGGCGCAGTCCGCACCGATCTCGGCCGCCATGATGGAGCAGAGCTCGGCCACCTGCTTGGAGTGCTGCAGGACGTTCTGGCCGTAGGAGGTGCGGTAGCGAAGCGCTCCGAGGGTGCGCACGATCTCGGGGTGCAGGTCGTGGATGCCCATGTCGAACGCCGCCTGCTCGCCGGCCTCGACGACGCGCTGCTGGACGAGCTTCTCGGCCTTGGCGTACATCTCCTCGATGCGGGCCGGGTGGATGCGGCCGTCGGCGATGAGGTTCTCGAGGGCCACGCGCGCCGTCTCGCGGCNGACGGNGTCGAANCTGGAGAGCACCACGGTCTCGGGGGTGTCGTCGATGACGAGGGAGACGCCGGAGACCTGCTCGAAGGTGCGGATGTTGCGGCCCTCGCGGNCGATGATGCGGCCCTTGAGGTCGTCGGACGGGATGTGCACGGAGGTGACCGTGATCTCGCCCGCCTGGTCGGCGGCGCAGCGCTGGATGGCGGTGGAGACGATCTCGCGGGCGGTCTTGTCGGCCTGNGCCCTCACGCGCTGCTCGNACTCCCGGAGGATCTGGGCCTCCTCGCGCACGGTGTCCTTGCGGACGCGGTCGATGAGCTCGTCGTGTGCCTCCTCCTTGGTGAGGGCGGCGATGCGCTCGAGCTCGCAGGACTGCTCGCTCACCATCTGCTCAAGCTCGTTGCGACGGCGGTCGAGGCGGCTCTGGGCCTCGGAGAGCTGGTGCTCCTTGCGGTCGAGGGAGTCGTTGCGGCGGTCGAGGGACTCCTCGCGCTGCATGATGCGGGACTCCATCTCGCGGAGCTCGCCCTTGCGGGTGCGGTTCTCCGCCTCCTGGGCATGGCGGAGCTTGAGAATCTCCTCCTGGGCCTCGAGAAGCGACTCTTTCTTCTGGGTCTCTGCCGTGCGGGCAGCCTCCTCGACGGTGCGTCTGGCCGTATCCTCGGCCTGGCGGACCTTCTCGTTGGCCTCGACGACCCTGGCGTTGGTCTTGCCGTTGGCAACGACCCATGCGGCCACAGCGCCGATGACTAGCCCGACGATGCAGAGCACCACGGTGATGACAGGATCCATGTCGTGCCCCCTCGTCTCTTCAGGGAAAGCTCGTAATCAGAGAGACCGCCTTGCGGCGGGTGCCGAGGAAACGGCCGTTCTGGCCGGGGCCAGGGATGCCTCCAATAAGGACCTGTCGTGCAAATAGGAACCTATGAATATGCAAAATCCCAGCATGGCGTACCGGGACGGACGCTTCAACAGCTCTTGTATCTTACGGGAAGACGCAGGGTAAGTAAAGGTTCGCGGACGGCACGGCACCGGGCACCGCTATTCATCGCCGTCCTCGAGAAGCCGTGCGGCGCAGCGCTTGGCCACGTCGTAGGAGTACCCGCGGCCTACGAGGTAGCGGACCGTCTTCTCGTAGGGGTTCCTCGCCGGCACGCTGCGGCGCGAGACGAGCTCCCAGGCGCGGTCAAGCTCGGACTCCCCCTCGAGGAAGTCGTCGGGCCAGCCGGCCACCGAGGAGGCGTCGACGCCGCGGCGGGAGAGCTCCTGCTCGATGCGGCGCAGCCCCCACCCGGAGTAGACCTTCGACCTGATGAACGCCTCGGCGAAACGCACGTCGTCGAGCAGGCGCCCCTCCCGGGCCCGGGCGCAGACGTCGTCGACGACGGCCCGTGGGTACCCTGCGCAGAGCAGCCTGTCGGCCGCCTCCTTGGAGGAGTAGTCCCGGCGGTCCACCATGGACGTGAGGCGCTTGGCGCAGCAGGTGGTGGAGGCGGCGGCCACGAGACGGCCCATGCCGCCTTCCCCCAGCGTCACGGAGGGTTCCTCGCGGACGGCCTTGACCACGGCCCTGGCGACGGCGACGGGCACCTGCAGGGCCTCGTCGCCGCCGTCGCCCGGGCGCAGGCGCGCCTTGGGCGCGGGGCCCGAGAACCCGGAGCCCGCGCCCTTGGGCGGGAACGTGACGGTCCACAGGGAGCCGTCTCCCCCCGCGAGCTCAACGGTCTCGCCGCGGGGGGCTTCCGGCCCCGACGACGCGCCGAACCTCATCAGGCCTCGGGGGCGCCGGCCGGCGTGCCGTCGGCCAGCTCGTCCTNGAACTCGAGGCCGCAGGCGATGCGGACCTTGTGGTCGATCTCGTCGAAGAGGTCGGGGTTGGAGCGCAGGAACTCCTTGGCGGCCTCGCGGCCCTGGCCGAGCCGCTCGCCCTGGTAGGTGTACCAGGCGCCGGACTTGTCGACCACCTCGTAGTCCACCGCCATGTCGAGCGTGGAGCCCTCCTTGGAGATGCCGGTGCCGTACATGATGTCGAACTCGGCCTGCTGGAAGGGTGGGGCCACCTTGTTCTTGACCACCTTGACGCGGACGCGGCTGCCCACGAGCTCGCCGNCCTTCTTGATGCCATCCACCTTGCGGATGTCCATGCGCACCGAGGAGAAGAACTTGAGCGCGCGGCCGCCCGTGGTGGTCTCGGGGCTGCCGAACATGACGCCGATCTTCTCGCGGAGNNGGTTGATGAAGATGCAGGTGGTCTTGGACTTGGCGAGGGACCCGGCGAGCTTGCGGAGCGCCTGGCTCATGAGGCGGGCCTGGAGGCCCACCGTGGTGTCGCCGATCTCGCCCTCGATCTCGGCGCGGGGCACGAGGGNCGCCACGGAGTCGATGACGATGACGTCGATGGCGCTGGAGCGCACGANCATGTCGCAGATCTCGAGCGCCTGCTCGCCGGTGTCGGGCTGGGAGATGAGGACGTCGTCGATGTCCACGCCGATGCGGGCGGCGTAGCCGGGGTCGAGGGCGTGCTCGGCATCGATGAAGGCCACGACGCCGCCCATGGCCTGGGCCTCCGCCAGGATCTCGAGCGAGAGGGTCGTCTTGCCCGAGGACTCGGGGCCGTAGATCTCCACGATGCGGCCGCGGGGCACGCCGCCGATGCCGAGGGCGGCGTCGAGCGCGATGCAGCCCGTGGGGATGGCCTCCNCCTCGAGGTCGCTGCCGCCGTCGCCGAAGCGCATGATGGCGCCGGAGCCGAACTTCTTGCGGATCTCGGCCGTGGTGGCGTCCACCACCTTGTCGCGCTCCTCGCCGGTGGTGCGCTCGGCCACGGTCTTCGTGGGTTCCTTCTTCTTGGCCATGGTGCTCCTCTCGTCTCTTTTCTGCCCGGAATGCTAGAAGAACATCTGTTCTATGTCAATCCGACGCCACCATGGAACCAGACGGCCCCGACGGCGCGCCGACCGGTTTCCGACCGCTGTCCGACCGCGGCGGTCGGAGGGGCCTCCGCGCGCGGCGTCGCCGCAGGTGGGGACGGTGGCCCCATGGCACGGCCCGCAGTGGTGCCGTGACCTCTCCCTCAATCCTCCACAAGTGCCGAGAGGTGCATGGCCAGGGCACAGGCCACTGCCTTGAGGCGAACCCCCGCACGGTCGCCAGNGAAGTGGNGGAGCATGGCCCTCTCCCCCTCGGGGCCCGAGAGGCAGAGCCACACGGTGCCCACGGGCTTGCCCGGGACCGCGCCGCCGGGGCCGGCGATGCCGGAGATGGAGACGCAGGCGTCGGCGCCGAGGCACCTCCGGGCCCCCGCAGCCATCTCGCGGACGCAGCGCTCGGAGACGGCGCCCGCCTCGGCGAGGGTGGTCGCCGAGACCCCGAGGACGGACTCCTTGACCGAACAGGCGTAGCTGACCACGGAGCCGATGAGCACCTCCGACGATCCGGCCTGGGACGTCACGGCACCGGACGCGAGGCCCCCGGTGCAGGACTCGGCGAAGCCGACGGTCCTTCCCGCCCCCGCCGC